>NZ_JBKGGU010000009.1:0-234152 GCF_052042015.1 Pseudomonas sp. SMV71
AGCTCGCTCCCACAGTAGGTCAACGGTGGACCCGGATTAGCAAACACTCCAAGACCCTGTGGGAGCGAGCCTGCTCGCGATGAGGCCCGCCCAACCGCCTCACGCCCCCGGGATCCTCGCAACCTGCGACGCCCCGCCACGCCTCGACCTTGGTCGACACTGACGAACCCGAGCCGGCATGCGAGACTGTCTTGCCGGGCTCAAGCCCCGGTGTCTTTGTCGGAGAGTCTTCATGTCGTTGTCCAGCGGGCTGATTGCCGTCGTTGCCCTGGCCTACATGGCCATCATGTTTGCCATCGCCTTCTACGGCGACCGGCGCAGCACGCCGCTGCCGCCTCGGGTACGGGCCTGGGTCTACAGCCTGTCGCTGGCGGTGTATTGCACCAGCTGGACGTTCTTCGGCGCGGTGGGCCAGGCCGCCGAACAGCTCTGGTCGTTCCTGCCGATCTACCTCGGGCCGATCCTGCTGCTGGTGCTAGCGCCGTGGGTCCTGCAGAAAATGGTGATGATCAGCAAGCAGGAAAACATCACCTCCATCGCCGACTTCATCGCCGCCCGCTACGGCAAGTCCCAGTCCCTGGCAATCGTGATCGCCCTGATCTGCCTGGTGGGCGTGCTGCCCTACATTGCCTTGCAGCTCAAGGGTATCGTGCTCGGGGTGAACCTGCTGATCGGTGCCGGCGCCGATGCCATGGGCACCCGTGCGCAAGACACCGCGCTGATCGTCTCGCTGATCCTGGCGTTGTTCACCATTGTGTTCGGCACCCGCAACCTCGACGCCACCGAGCACCACCGCGGCATGGTGCTGGCGATTGCTTTCGAATCGCTGGTCAAGCTGTTCGCCTTTCTCGCGGTCGGCGCATTCGTGACCTACGGTCTGTACGATGGCTTCGACGATCTGTTCGACCAGGCGATGCTCGCGCCACGGCTGGAGCAGTACTGGAAAGAAACCATCAACTGGCCGTCCATGGTGGTGCAGACCGGCGTGGCAATGATGGCGATCATCTGCTTGCCGCGACAGTTCCACGTGACCGTGGTGGAGAACATCGAGCCTCAGGATCTGCGCCTGGCCAAGTGGGTATTCCCCGCCTACCTGGCCCTGGCCGCCTTGTTCGTGGTGCCCATCGCTCTCGCCGGGCAAATGCTGCTGCCCAGTTCGGTGCTGCCGGATTCCTTCGTCATCAGCCTGCCGCTGGCCCAGGCCCACCCGGCCCTGGCGATGCTCGCCTTCATTGGCGGAGCCTCGGCGGCCACCGGCATGGTGATCGTGGCGAGTGTGGCGCTGTCGACCATGGTCTCCAACGATATGCTGCTGCCGTGGCTGTTGCGGCGCAACAATGCCGAGCGGCCGTTCGAAGTGTTTCGCCAGTGGATGCTCTCGGTGCGCCGGGTGAGCATCGTGGTGATCCTGTTGCTGGCCTATGTCAGCTACCGCTTGTTGGGTTCGACGGCGAGCCTGGCGACCATCGGCCAGATCGCCTTCGCCGCCGTGACCCAACTGGCCCCTGCCATGCTGGGGGCCTTGTACTGGAAGCAGGCGAACCGCCGTGGGGTGTTCGCCGGCCTCGCCGCCGGAACCTTCCTGTGGTTCTACACCCTGGTGCTGCCGATTGCCGCCCATAGCCTGGGATGGTCGCTGAACAGCTTTCCGGGGCTGGCCTGGTTGCACGGCAACCCCTTGGATCTGCCGATCACCCCACTGACCCAAGGCGTGGTGCTATCCCTGGCAGGCAATTTCACGCTGTTTGCCTGGGTCTCCGTGCTGTCACGCACCCGCGTCTCGGAGCATTGGCAGGCCGGGCGCTTCATCGGCCAGGAAATCAGCGCCCGGCCCAACGCTCGCTCGATGCTGGCGGTGCACATCGAAGACCTGTTGCAACTGGCCGCACGGTTCGTCGGCGAAGAGCGGGCGCGCCAGAGTTTCATCCGTTTTGCCTACCGCCAGGGCAAAGGCTTCAACCCGAACCAGAACGCCGACAGCGAATGGATCGCCCACACCGAACGCTTGCTGGCCGGCGTACTCGGCGCCTCGTCGACCCGAGCGGTGGTGAAGGCTGCCATTGAAGGTCGGGAGATGCAGTTGGAGGACGTTGTGCGGATCGCCGACGAAACCTCAGAGGTGCTGCAATTCAACCGGGCCCTGCTGCAAGGTGCCATCGAGAACATCACCCAGGGCATCAGCGTGGTCGACCAGTCCCTCAGGCTCGTGGCCTGGAACCGGCGCTACCTGGAGCTGTTCAAGTACCCGGACGGTTTGATCAGCGTTGGCCGGCCGATCGCCGACATCATTCGCTACAACGCCGAGCGCGGTCTCTGTGGCCCGGGCGAGGCGGAAGTCCACGTGGCCCGGCGCCTGCACTGGATGCGCCAGGGTCGGGCCCATACTTCGGAGCGGCTGTTCCCCAACGGCCGGGTCATCGAGTTGATCGGCAACCCGATGCCCGGTGGCGGTTTCGTCATGAGCTTCACCGACATCACCGCGTTCCGCGAGGCTGAGAAAGCGTTGACCGACGCCAACGAAGGGTTGGAGCAACGGGTGGCCGAGCGCACCCGGGAATTATCGCAACTGAACCTGGCCCTGACCGAAGCCAAAGGCACTGCCGAAGCGGCCTACCAGTCCAAGACGCGCTTCCTGGCGGCGGTCAGCCATGACCTGATGCAACCGCTCAACGCCGCACGCCTGTTCTCCGCCGCGCTGTCCCACCAGCACGAGGCCTTGCCCAGCGAAGCCCGGCAACTGGTGCAGCACCTGGACAGTTCACTGCGCTCGGCCGAAGACCTGATCACCGACTTGCTGGACATTTCCCGCCTGGAAAACGGCAAGATCAACCCCGACCGCAAGCCATTCGCCCTCAACGACCTGTTCGATATCCTCGGCGCCGAATTCACCGTGCTGGCCCAGGAACAAGGCTTGAAGTTCCGGGTTCGCGGTTCGCGCCTGCGGGTGGACAGCGACATCAAGCTGCTGCGGCGCATCCTGCAGAACTTCCTCACCAACGCCTTCCGCTATGCCAAGGGACCGGTGCTACTGGGCGTGCGTCGGCGCGGCGGCGAGTTGTGCCTGGAAGTCTGGGATCGCGGGCCAGGCATCGCCGAGGATAAACAGCAGGTGATTTTCGAGGAGTTCAAACGCCTCGACAGCCACCAGACCCGCGCCGAAAAAGGCCTGGGGTTGGGCCTGGCCATCGCCGACGGGCTATGTCGGGTGCTCGGTCATACCTTGCGCGTGCGCTCCTGGCCGGGGCGCGGCAGTGTGTTCAGCGTCAGTGTGCCGCTGGCCCGTTCGCAGGCAGCCGTTCCCAGCGCGGTGGTCGAACCCAACGGGCATCTGCCCAGCGGTGCACAGGTGTTGTGTGTCGATAACGAAGACAGCATCTTGATTGGCATGAACAGCCTGCTGACTCGCTGGGGTTGCCAGGTGACCACGGCGCGCAACCGTGAGGAATGCGAGCGCTGGCTGGCCGATGGCGGGCGTCCGCAACTGGCGCTGGTGGATTTCCATCTGGATGATGGTGAGACCGGCACCGAGCTGATGGCCTGGTTACGCACGCGCATGGGCGAACCGGTGCCGGGGGTGGTGATCAGTGCCGATGGTCGGCCGGAGACGGTGGCGCAGGTACATGCCGCAGGGCTGGATTATCTTGCCAAACCGGTGAAGCCGGCGGCGCTCAGGGCGTTGTTGAGTCGGCATTTGCCGTTGTAGCGAACACACTGGCCCCCTGTGGCGAGGGAGCTTGCTCCCGCTGGGCTGCGCAGCGGCCCCTCTTTTGTGAGTGCTGCGCACTCAAGCGGGAGCAAGCTCCCTCGCCACGGGATTTTGCATTGACCTTGAGTTGTACCTTCAGCCCTGGTTTTTTTCGATGGCTTCTTCCGCCAACTCCGGCAGCCCATCCGCATCCGTCATCGCCCGCTCCAGCAACTCGGCCGGCAGGCTTTTACTGGCCCGGGCGCCGAGAAGCTTGAGTTGTTCGCTGCGGCTGATCAGGTTGCCGCGGCCTTCGGTCAGTTTGTTACGCGCCGCGCTGTAGGCTTTGTCCAACTGCTGCAAGCGACTGCCGATCTCGTCCAGGTCCTGGATGAACAACACGAATTTGTCATACAGCCACCCGGCCCGTTCGGCGATCTCCCGGGCGTTCTGGCTCTGGCGTTCCTGTTTCCACAAGCTGTCGATCACTCGCAAGGTCGCCAACAGCGTGGTCGGGCTGACGATCACGATGTTGCGGTCGAAGGCTTCCTGGAACAGGTTCGGCTCGGCTTGCAGGGCGGCGGAAAATGCTGCTTCGATCGGCACGAACAACAACACGAAATCCAGGCTGTGCAGCCCGTCCAGGCGCTTGTAGTCCTTGCCGGCCAAGCCTTTGACGTGGGCCCGCAGCGACGCCACATGTTGCTTGAGCGCGAGCTGGCCGATGGCGTTGTCTTCAGCGGCTACGTACTGCTGATAGGCGGTGAGGCTGACCTTGGAGTCGACCACCACTTGTTTATCGCCGGGCAGGTAAATCAGCACGTCCGGCTGGAAACGCTCGCCGTCCGGGCCCTTGAGGCTGACCTGGGTCTGGTACTCGCGACCCTTTTCGAGGCCGGCGTGTTCGAGCACCCGCTCCAGGATCAACTCACCCCAGTTGCCCTGGGTTTTCTGGCCCTTGAGTGCCCGGGTCAAGTTGGTGGCCTCATCGCTCAGGCGCAGGTTCAACTGCTGCAGCCGCTCCAGCTCCTTGCCCAGGGAGAAACGCTCCCGCGCCTCGGCCTGATAACTTTCCTCGACACGTTTCTCGAAGGATTGGATGCGTTCCTTCAACGGATCGAGCAACTGACCCAGACGCTGCTGACTGGTTTCGGCGAAACGCTGCTCACGTTCATCGAATATTTTCCCGGCAAGCTCGGCGAACTGTGCCCGCAGCTCGTCTCGCGAGCCTTGCAGATCGTTCAGGCGTTGCTGATGGCTTTCCTGCTGCTCGCGCAGTTCGGCATGCAACGATGCCGCCTGGGCATCGAGCCGCCGTAGCTCCGCTTCCTTGTTGGCGCGTTCAAGATTCCAGGCATGGGCCGCATCCCGGGCGTTGTCGCGCTCGATCTGCAGCAGCTCGACTTCACGGCACGCTGCCGCGAGCTCGGCCTGCCTGGCGCCGTTGGCCTGGCTCAGGTCGCTGATTTCATCGCGGCAGGCGTCGAGTTGCGCGTTCAGGCCATCGTGGGCCATGTGGGCCGTGGCCAAGCGCTCTTCAAGCAGCGCCAGTTCAGTCTGTGCAGCACTCGCCTGGCGCTGCAGATGCCAGGCCAGTGCAAGCAACGGCACCGCAGCGCCTGCCAGGCCCAGCAACAGGCTGGTCAAATCCATCGCCATGACAATTCCTGCCGAAATAAAGCCCGAAGGTTAACCAAGCCGCCGGGGGTTGCCCAGCTCGTCTTGAATCAATCTTCGATTTCACCCAAGGCCTGGCGGGCCCGCTGGTCGCCAGCCCGAGCGGCCTGGCGCAGCAGGTCGTGACCGATGCGTCGGTCCCGAGCGTTCCCACATTCGCGACACATCAGTTGTCCGAGGCGACTTTGCGCGGCCACCACGCCTTCACGGGCCGGTTGCTTGAGCAGACGACCGGCCAGGTGTTTGACACTGGGGCTTTCCCCCAGGCGCGGGCTGTCGAGCAGCCACTCGGCCACGCGCATGGAAATGCGCTTGGGTGGGGTAACAGCGGAGGGTGTGGAAGTAACAGGAGTTGATACTGAGCGAAACTTCATAAAGCACTGTGGGGCAGATCGGAAGGCGCGCCACTCTACTCCTTTTTTCGCACGGGTAAAGCCGAAATAAACCGGCACGCCCGTGCTAGAGCAAGCGCTTGGGACAATCCACAGAAGCTGTGGATAACTCAGTGGACAACCCCCCCTGAACCAGCCGAAAGCCCTATGGAACGGGGCCTGCGCTCAAACTGTCGATTTTTTCACCAGCAAAAAAAAGCGCTATTTTTCATTGACTTAAATTTTGGATACAGGCACCCACTGCAAATTGTTCGCACATGACAGTACGGTGACAAGCGGCGCGACAAGTGTGCACAAGTAACACCCGAAGTGGTTATAACCGCGTGCTTTTTTGGTACGTATGGCGGTAAAGCTGGGGATAACTGTTTGCCTGAGCATTGCTCATCCCTGTGGCGAGGGAGCTTGCTCCCGCTCGGCTGCGGAGCAGCCGCAAAGACCCAGCGACAACGAAGATTAAAGGGCCAGTTGATTGGGGTCTGCTTCGCAGACCAGCGGGAGCAAGCTCCCTCGCCACGGGTAATGCCCACAGCAATTTGAATATTTTTTAACCAACGCCCTTCCCTTCCAAGATCCGATCCGTTACCATCCGCGCCGTTAGTACCAAGCTGAAAGTCAATTCCGGGTCGAACACATCTCTACGGTCAGCCATCCCCACGGAAGCCTCACCGACAAAAAGGGACCGATCCCCTCGATGGTTTCCAGGTAATCTTGCGTCAACACAGCCTTTGAACGAATGCAAAGGGTGTTGCCAGGCTCGTTACTCTGACCGAACCAACCTGCAAAATTGATCAGGATCTTCACCCAGGGCCCAGAACCTCTGCCCTTGATGTGTTGCCTGCCCTCCTAAGTACCTACCTGCCGGCCCAAGCGCGCACCTTTTCTATAGCGCTCAAACTGGCTGCTTTGTTCCAGTCGGGTTCTTCGTTCGACCAATGGTGGTCGATGTTACTGGAACGTTTTAACACTGCACGGTTCTTAATCGTGTCAATTGTAGGAACACCCATAACATGTCTAATCAAATCCATGCACAGGATGCTATCCGCACCCTCACTAACGCTTTTGCTCCAATGAACTGCCTGATCATGGCCGCTCGCAAAGGCTGCTTCAGCTTCACCCTGGTCAACGAACACGGCATCGCTCGTCACAGCGAACGCCTGTACCCCGATCAATACTCCAGCCCAGAACCGCTGCAGGCCGTGATCGAGCGTACCCGTCAGGCACTGGTTGCCTGAGACGCAGCTGAAGACTGAAACCCAAAAGCCCCGCCCCAACAGCGCAATACCGTTCACTTAAGAAAGTCACCGCCCCGTGGCGAGGGAGCTTGCTCCCGCTGGGCTGCATAGCAGCCCCAAAAGCTTGGGACCGCTGCGCGCTCCAGCGGGAGCAAGCTCCCCTCGCCACGACAAGTGATAAACGTTAAATGAACAACATTACGCCCCAACAGCGGGGCTTTTTATTGCCCAGGATTTCTGAAACAAGCGAAACGGCGTAAGCACGAAGGGATATAAGGGTTATAACCATTCGCCGAAGATGTTTTAAAAACAGGCCTTTACAGCAGAAATATGACACTACACTTCAAGTCAAGCGGCTTGATCCGCTTCCGGCGGGGCCTGATTCGATTCACCGCTGCCAAGCCCACACCCATCAGGCTCCGCCCTTAACGTTTCGAGGGTCCTATGGGTATCGCTGCCAGAGAACTGTGTCGATATGTAATCCGCCCGACGCTTCTTTACCTGGAGCGTCACAGTGCAACGGCGGAATCGTTGTTGCTGGGCATCGCCGCCAGCCAATCGGCCCTGGGCGCTGCCTTGCATGACCGACGCGGGCATGGACTGTATCGCATCACCGAACCCCGCCACCGGGCGCTCTGGGATCACTACCTGGCGCAGGATCCGGAGCGTGCCAGTCTGGTACGGGGCCTGGCCAGCCAGCACGCTTTCCTCAGCGGTCCACACCTGGAGCTGACCGTCAACCTGCGCTACGCCACCGCCATCGCCTGGTTACTGGTGGAGGAACAGAATACTCCGCTTCCCGAAGCCGATGACCTGCTGGGCATGGCCCGGATCTGGCGTCAGACGTTTCATCCTCAAGGTCGCTTACGCGATTTTACCTACGCCTGGCAAAGCTGCGTCTCACCCCTGAACCAGGTCGCTTGCTGACATGGGATTTGGAAAGTTCCTACAACAGTCGCGAATCTGGTCGGATTGTCCTACAAAACCGCTCTAAATCAAGCCATACACGCTATAGCGCTTGAACGAAAATGTTGGTAATTTTCGCCCCGGTGACCATCAGGAGTTCTAACAATGAAAAAAATCATGCTCAAAACCACCCTTGGCCTTGCCGTTACCCTGGCATCCACTCAGCTTTTCGCCAGTGGCTTTGCCTTGAACGAGCAAAGCATCAGTGGCATGGGCACTGGTTTCGCAGGCCGTTCGTCTTCTGCCGACGACGCAAGCACTGTATTTGGCAACCCTGCCGGTATGTCGCGCCTCAAGCGCCAGCAAGTGACCGGTGGCTTCGCCGCTATTGACGCCTCCACCGATATCGACGATGCCAGTGGCACTCAATCGGGCACCAACAAGGGCGACATGGTCCCTTTTACCGGCGTTCCGATGGGCTATTACGTCAAGCCGATCGATGACCAATGGGCTTTCGGCCTTGGTGTCTATGCACCGTTCGGCCTGATCACCGATTATGAAAACGGCTTCCAGGGCGGCAACTTTGGCAGCAAGAGCGAAGTGAAGGTCGTGACCTTCCAGCCTACTATCAGCTATGCCTTCAACGACAAGGTCTCGATCGGCTTCGGCCCAACAGTCAACCGTATTTCCGGCTCGCTGGAATCGACCCTGACCACGCCACTGTCGCCGAATGACGGTGATGTGAAGATCAAGGGCGACGACATCGGCTACGGCTACAACATCGGGTTGCTGGTCCAGGCGACCGATACCACTCGCGTCGGCCTGACCTACCACTCCAAGGTCAAGTACAAGCTGGAGGGTCACACTGAAGTGAACCCAGGCGCCGGCACCCCTGCCGTCCTGCTCAACAATGGCCGCTACGACGCCTCGCTGGACATCACCACGCCGGAATCGGTGGACTTCTCGGTGACCCAGGAGATCAATGATGCCTGGAAAGTCTATGCCGGCAGCACCTGGACTCGGTGGAGCCGCCTGAAAGAAATCACCGTGAACAACGATGGCGTAACGGCAGCCGGCGGCGCCTTGGCCCCCGCGTTTCTGGGCAGCATCACCGAAGAACAGAACTGGCATGACACCTGGGCATACGCCATCGGTACCTCCTACCAGTTGAACAAACAGTGGGTGCTGCGTACCGGTCTGACCTTTGACCAGGCGCCGACCAACAACCAGGACCGTTCGCCACGCATTCCTACCGGTGACCGGACCATTTTCAGCCTGGGTGCCGGCTGGAGTCCGACCGATGATCTGACCATCGACGTGGCTTATTCCTACCTGAAGGAAGAAAAGGTCAACGTCAGCGGCAGCAACGCCTTGGGCCAATCCTATAACGCTGAATACAAAAACAGCGCCAACGGTTTTGGCGTCGGTGCAACCTACCGCTTCTGATGGTTCACGGCGAAGCTGAACCCTCCGCCGACTGAAGCAAAAAAAGCCCCGCACTCTGCAAAGAGGCGGGGCTTTTTCGTGGCCAGCGGTCAGGGCTTGGAGGCGATGGCGGCTTCCACGGCCTTGATGAACTCGGGGTCATCGGGCTTGATGCGGCTGGAGAAACTGGCGACGACCTTGCCCTGGCGGTCGACGACGTACTTGTAGAAATTCCATTTCGGCGCGCCAGACTGTTCCGCCAGGTGCCTGAACAGCGGGATGGCGTCGGCGCCGCGCACCGGTTGCGGCTCGGTCATGGTGAAGGTCACGCCGTAATTGACGTAGCACACCTTGGCCGTTTCGGCGCCGTCCTTGGACTCCTGCTTGAAGTCATTGGAGGGCACACCCAGCACTTGCAGCCCTTGGTCCTTGTAGCTCTGGTTCAGCGCCTCGAGGCCTTTGAACTGTGGGGCGAACCCACAGAAGCTGGCGGTGTTGACCACCACCAGCGGCTTGCCGGCGAAGCGCTGGCACAGATCGATGGTTTCCTTGGCCCGCAGCTTGGGCAGCGAACCTTCCAGCAACGGTGGGCAATCGGCCGCCCAGACTTGCCCGGATACGGCCACCAACAGAGCGGGAACAGCCAGCCAGCGCATCAACATATCGGATTTCCTTGAAAGCACGTCAGACCTCGACGTTACTCCGCCGCATGCAGCCCCGTCCACCGCTCAACAAGTGCCCATGCCCAATTGCATCAAGGCCAACCCGCCCTGATGCCAGCCCCACCAGGCGAGCGCCAGCAGCAGGCCAGCGCCGATGACAAGCAACCACGGGCCGACACGACTCACGCCGCACCTACCTGGGCCTGCAAGCGCGCCACCGGACGTTCACGCACAGGCCAATTCAACGCCGCCGCCAATAGGCTGAGCAGGATCGACACCTGCCAGATCAAGTCGTAGCTACCGGTGTGGTCGTACACCACCCCGCCCAGCCAACCGCCTAGGAACGAGCCCAACTGGTGGAACAGGAACACGATCCCACCGAGCATCGACAAGTTTCGTACACCGAACAAGGTCGCCACCGTGCCGTTGGTCAAAGGCACCGTCGACAGCCACAACAAGCCCATCGCCATACCGAACAGATAGGCCGTGGTGGTGGTCACCGGCAGCCACAGGAACAAGCCGATCACCAACGCCCGCAACAGGTACAACCCGGTCAACAAGCGCGGCTTGGACATGCGCCCGCCCAGCCAACCGGCGGTGTAGGTGCCGACAATATTGAACAGCCCGACCAGCGCCAGCACAGTAGTCCCGACACTGGCCGGCAAGTGCTGGTCCACCAGATAGGCCGGCAAATGCACGCCGATGAATACCACCTGGAAACCGCAGACAAAAAAACCGATCGCCAGCAACCAGAACCCGGAATGGCTGCACGCCTCGCGCAAGGCCTCGGACAAGGTCTGCTCATGGCCGGCGGTCGGCATCGGCGTGTCCTTGAGCATGCTCACCAGCGGCACGATCAGCGCCACCAGCAAACCCAGCACCAACAGCGCAGCCGACCAACCGAGCCAGCCGATCAACCCCAGGGTGCCGGGCAACATGGCGAACTGGCCGAAGGAGCCGGCGGCGCTGGCGATGCCCATGCCCATGCTGCGTTTTTCCGGTGGCACGGCACGCCCGACCACCCCGAGGATCACCGAGAACGAGGTGCCCGACAGGCCGATGCCAATCAACAGCCCCGCGCTCAAGGACAGCGACCACGGCGAATCGGAAAGGCCCATGAGCACCAGACCGACGGCATACAGGACCCCACCGATCAGCACCACCTTCGCCGCGCCGAAGCGGTCGGCCAGCGCGCCAGTGAACGGCTGCGCCAAACCCCAGATCAGGTTTTGCAAGGCGATGGCAAAGGCGAACACCCCACGCCCCCAGCCGAACTCGGCGCTCATGGGCGACAGGAACAGGCCGAAGCCATGCCTCACGCCCAGGGACAACGCCAGGATCAGCGCGCTGCCCACCAGGACCCAACCACAGGTACGCCACATCGATGTCATTCTTGTTCTCCGCTCGCGGGTATATACCCGCTTGTAGTCGAACGAACCGGCTTCACGCCAGTTCGTCCAGCAAGGCCAGCAACGCCGTGCGCTTCTCGGCGCCCAGCTTATCGATCAAACGTTGTTGCGCCGCTTCCCAGGCCGGCAGCGCCGCCGCCAACCGGGCATGCCCGGCTTCGGTCAGCTCGACGATGCGGTTACGCAGGTCCTCGCCCTCGGCCAGCTTCACCAGGCCTTCGCCTTCCAGCACCCGCAGGTTTCGCCCCAGGGTGCTGCGGTCCAGGCCCATGGCCTCGGCCAGGGAAGAAATACTCGGCTGGTCCAGGCGCGCCAGGTTGTTCAGCAAAGAATACTGGGCAACGTTGATCCCGAAGCCATCGAGGGCGCCGTCGTAATACCTGCTGACGCCACGGGCGGCGCGACGCAGGTTGATGCAGAGACATTGGGAAGGAAGCATGGGTGCGTGTATATACCCGCGATGGGTGGAATGCAAATTTAAATCAAGAAAACCGCTCCCTTGCGGCGAGGGGATTTATCCCCGCTGGGTCGCGCAGCGGCCCCAAGAACCTGGACGCAATCCAGTTGCTACGCCGCAGGTGACTGACGTGAGGGCCGCTTCGCAGCCCAGCGGGGATGAATCCCCTCGCCACAATGAAGCGGTGAAACCGGGAAAATTTCCTTGCGATATCAAGCGCTTCAGCTCGCAGCTTTTCAACAGCTCCTCATTGGAGTCCTCGCACCTGTCATGTCTGACAGGTTTCAGCGGGTTTGAATCGAGCTATAACGAACCCGTGCCTCCAGCCCTACAAGGTGTGAAGCCGGGCCGTGCGAACCATCCCATTCAGTAGTAGGAAGATTCCGCCGCCCCCACGCCATCAATGATGATGAATGGGAGATTTTCCATGTATCACAGCACCGTCGTTCCTGGACATCCATCGCCCTACCAGGCTCGCTTTAACCAGCTCGAGGACAAACAACCTCCGCCCATCCGATTGACCAACCGGGAAAAAGAATTTCTGCAGTGGAGCGAGGCCGGCAAATCGTCCTGGGAAATCGCCGTGATCGTCGATTGCAGCGAGGCCAACGTCAATTACCACTTCAACAACATCCGCCGAAAATTCGGCGTCAGTTCGCGTCATCTTGCGGGGAAAATTGCGCGTGAGCAGGGGTTGATTTAGGCCCTTGAGTACACATCTAAATCGGACAGAAAGTTGCTTGAACATCTCGCTCAGCTCAACTGCGGTGAAGGCCCCAGCTGATATAAGCACACCGTCATGGACAAGTTAGAGCTTGACCATGACGGTGGTTTGACGGATTTTTCTGAAGCACTGAATCATGTAAACGAGGTCACTAGCCACCCAACCTGATGAGTTCTGCCTTCCAGCTGTTGTATTTCTTTCTGTCCACTTGCGACGTTTCCCAGCGTTGATTGTCATCAACCCTAATTTTTTCCTTTAGTCTTGCTATTCTTTTCAGGACTTTTTCAGACACTTGGGGTTGAAGGGTTGGAGGTTCAGACGGTGGTCGAACCGATTTAGGCGCCGACCTGGAAACCGATTTCGGCGCGAACTGGGATGAGCCGGGAAGAGGCATCGGCGGCCTCCCGGTTTGATCGATATATCGATCACTACTTCGGTTTTTTGCGAGCTCAGAAATGAAGCCTTTTTCAAAGTTCTGGTTCTTGGGCGGAATAATGCGGTTAGCTCGACTTTTTGCAAGATCTGCGATGCTGCCACGCTCAACGACTATTTTACTGGGCTGAATGGCTGTTGCCGCAGGAACATTAGCGGGCATCGCTGCCTGTGATGCACCAACTGAATGATCGCCGACCGGTTGACTTGCATTCCGAGTCACGCTGGCTGCTGATATAGTTTTCACAACAGGTCTGGGCATCACATTGGGTAATTTATATATTACATGCCCCGTTGGATCCGAAAAGCTGACCGGATCCCCCTCGCAATAAGTATAGGCATTCATCCCCCCCTCCCCAAACGGACTCCAACTGTCCGGACTATGAAACCTCATCAACGACGGATTGAACGCCCGATACCCTTTTCCCAACAAATACCAACCGGTTTGCGTCTCCCGCCGTTCACCGTTGTAGCCCAAGTGGCTGCCGACCGCAGCCTCTTCAGCGCGATGGCCGTACGGTGTGTAAGCCACCGACTGGGCGGTACCCTGCCCGATTTCGCTGAGCACGGTGTTCTTGTTATCCCCGGCCAGCAATAACGACTTTGGGTCAGCACCAGCCTGATGCTCGGCGAGCACCACGTTATCTGCACGCAGGAATGTGCTGCTATTGGCGCCCTTGATCTGGTTCGTCAGTTCTCCGTCCTGATAGAAGCGCTGCTCTTGCCCGCTTCCATCGTCCAGGCCAGTCAGCGTATCCAGCGGATCGTAGCTGTAGCCAGCTGGGGGTTCGCCCGATTGGCCGCTGACGGAAATCAGCCGTCCGAGGGGGTCGTACTCCAGCGTACGGCTCTCTTCGTCGCGGATAAGGTGACCGTCCAGGTTGTATTCCAATTCAATGATCTCAGGATAATCCTCATGAGTGTTGGTGACTTCGCGCAGTTGCGTAGGATCGGGCAAATCCTGGTACTTATAAATCGCCCGGTTGAATCCGCCGGTAAAGTAGGTCAGCACTAGCTTGAGGTTATCCAACGCGTCGAACTGGAACATCTGGCGGTCGATGGGTTTGCCATACGGATCAACGGGCGGCTGGGTGCCGGTACACGTGTAGTCAGTCAGACGCCCGCGCAGATCATAGGTGTAGTTTTCGTCCCGCAGCACGACAGCCCCCTGAGTCAAGGTCCGCTGTTTCAGGCCATCAACATCGTTGTAGACCTGGCTCAGTTGCTGTTCGACCCCATCGAGATCAAAGGTGCGCAAGGTTTCACGACCGAACTCGTCGTACTGCAGGGTGATGCCGACGCTTTGTCCACTGAGGCTGTCGTGAGTGTGGATACTGGCGGTCTGGCCCAACGCGTCGTAGGTAAATGTCGACGCAGTAGTGCCCAGTTCGGTGTACTCCAGCCGCCCCTGGTCGTCATAGCGATAACTCTGCTCCTGACCCAAGACATCGGTGTAGCCAAGCAAACGACCGAGTCGGCTGTAACGGTAATGCATGGTGTATTCGCGGCCTTCTACGCTTCGTTTCTCAGTTTTCGGTTCTCCGGTACTGTAATACTCACGAGTGAGCTGCAAGCCTTGTTCCTGGCAACTGGTCAAGCGTGCGTTCTCCCGGTCGTATTCATAGTCGGCGGCAATGCTGCCCGCCAGGTTGCGTCGCAGAGGTTCGGTGCCCAGCTCGGGTTGATACTCGTACTCGATGACCTTGCCACTGGGTGTGGTGACCGTATGGGGCTGCGTTTGCCCGGGTTCGTAAGTGAAAACCTGCTCACGACCGCCAGTCGTCGACTGGATCATCCGGTCGAGACCATCGAATACCTGGGTCCCGAGCTCAATTTCATTGACGCTGATTAAAGTAGGCAGGTCCTCGCGGCTGTGTGTGGCAAAGCTGCGCCGAACCACGGCGGTGTCCGGCAGGGTGTTTTCCGTGAGCCGGTCGAAAGCGTCGTAGGTATAGAGCGTGACACGTTCGAAATCCGGGAATCCGACCACCTCTTTTGCGGTCCGCCCCAGCCCGTCATAAAAATATCGATGCAGGCTGATGGGTTGATCGGACAAATCGCGCCGTTCGGTGCGGGTGGGTTTCTCGAAGAGGTTGAGCCATGTCTCGGTGACGCCACTGACTTTCGGGACGGGTACGAGGCCTTCGCGCCAGCTGCGCTGGATCGGCCCTTGCGACTCGGACGTACCGATCGGGTCGGTCTGCTCGAAGGTCTTCACGCCATCCGGGCCAGTGACACAGTATTGCGCGCCCCAGTCGTCGTACTCATATTCCGTTGCCAGGATCCGTACGTCCTCGCCCAGCCAGTCGTACTCGACATCCTTGATCAGATTACCCAATGCGTCGTACTCAGCGGCGTAGACCTGACGCGGTGTGCTGGCGCGGCTGGGATTATCCGCGTCGTCCCGTTCTTCGTAGATGGCTCGGTTGAGCCCGTCGAACTTCGTACAGGTCTTAACCCGTTTCACGTCATACAGCCGTTGTTCGGCCTGTTCTCCCGCATTGGCACACAGAAAATATTCATAGCTGCGGAACGCCGCGAAAGCGGTGCCGGGCGCCACCGTTTCACGGGTCACGCGTCTGAGCGCGTCATAGGCGTAGTGGATTTCCACATTGTTGTCATCGCGGTTGAGCAGTGGCTCGCCGTTGAGCACCGAATGCCACAACGTGACGACTTTCTGCACATTCCTGTCATCTTGCTCATGATCAAAACCCGTCAGGGTCTCGACCGTTTGCAGCACGCTTTCCTTGAACAGTGGGCTATCGAGGGTGCTGTAGGCAAATTCGGTGACAGTCTCCTTGCCACCCAAGGTCACCGTCTGGCCTGAAACACGCCCATGGAGGAACGCATCGGTCCGGTCATCGAAATGCTCGAAAAGTGTCCTCTCCAGCTCGGCTTCAGTGCTACCAAGCTGCACCAGCGTCTGGCTCTCGATGGTGAGCCATTTCTTGAGAGAAGATTCCCCTACTTCAGACAATGCCTTGTAGCGATAGCGGGTGGCCAGCGTCGGGGCCTGGCCATCGGACGAGGGAGCCGGGTTGACGTTTTTCTCTTTCAGGTTGCGCACGAAGCCTTCGGGATCGGCCGGACACCCATCGCTTTCTGTGGAGGGATACCAGGTACTGGTTTCGATAACACCATTGGCCAGGGCCTGCACCCGAAGGTTGCCGTATATGTCATACGTATTGCTGACGACTTCACTGCGCCGGTGGTTCGGATTGTTGACTAACGACCAACTGGTTCTCACCGTCTTCGGCAATTGGCAATACTGGACTTGCCCGTCGAACTCGACATCTGGATCAACGTAGTACGTGGTTTCAACCGTCTGGACGTTATTGTTCTGGATAGTCGTTTCGTGGGTCAGCAAATGGAACTGATTGAACCGGCGTTCAATTTTCCGTGCCTGGCGCGGCTCCGGTCCCGAGTCACCAGGGACCCAGTGGGTTTCGATGCAGCCGTATTCGTAGGCGCCGATGTGCTTGTAGAGGTTATCGAGACCGTCGTTGTCCCAGGACAGAGGCAAGCCGCCACCCAGAAAATTCGTTTCGATGTCACTGTCAGGCAGTTGATAGGTGTAACGAACATCCACCGGCGGCTGGCCGAATCCCGGCTCGGTGAGGTGCCGGGTCACCCGAGGCAACGGCGTGCGGCCGCTGTTGTCCGGGAATTGATGACCGGTGTCTTGATAGAATATTTCCTCGAGCGCGCCGGTAGGGGTTTCTACCCGTGTGATGCACACATGATCGCGGATGCGGTTGTAGCCAAAACGCCAGGATGCTTCGTTCTCGGTCGGAAGGGTGATGCGACTGACGTATTTGTCAGAGCCTTCCAAGGTCATGGCAAAACGCGCCAATGGGCCACCGTCGGGGCCGGCGAATGGTTGTAGCAGCACCTCAAGGGACGTACTCTGGCGCTCGACCGTCAGCAGAGTCTGGTTGGCGTCATCCTTGACCCATGCCAGGACCTGATCGGTGCCACTGAACGGGGTATAGCCGAGCGTGACCGCGTGCCCCGTGGCTGCACGAATCTCAACAGGCAGGGCTACCTCGCTCTGAGAGCTGCCCAGCACCTCCAGTATTTCCACCAGGCCGGACTTGTGCACGACCCGGTAATGCCTGTCGTCATCTTGGTAGAAGTGAAAACTGTCCAGTTTTTTTTCCTTCATCACCAGCTGACCGGTGACGGTGTCGCTGCCGGTGACCTTGAAGGTTTCCCCCGTGCTCAGGGACAGAATCTGGGTGGCGGGCGTGTATTGGGATAATTGCAGATTCCAGCCATGACCATAACCGCTGTCTCTGGTATTGAGCGGGTTATATATCAAGTTCAGCGGAACATCCGGTCCGCGCAAAAAATTGGCTTTGATGTCGGGCAAGCTGATTGCAAATGTATATTGCCCGGTGCGTGGATCGACACCGCCCTCCATAAAGCTCATGAAATTGAAAGCATTGGAATGTACGGAATTCGAGGCGGCCATTTTTCAAGTCCTCATCTATTTTAATAACGCCTAGCCCACGACAGGGAATAGCCGTCAATATCTTAAGTCTGGCAAAGTCTGGATATGCCGGTGTTTTCAACCGGGCGTAAACATTTATTATCTGTCCGCAATAGCTTAAGGAGTGAACAACGAGTTTTCCAAATAGTTGCGATCCCCCACGATGCTTGGCGGGAGGAAGGCAATTCGTCGCCAGTGTGGATTGCCTCGCCGGTCTATCAATAGCACCGCCAGGTCACGAGACAGTTTGTCACGTGACATATTTCCCCTGGGGATATACGGGATGCGATCAGAGCGATGCAATGTAATGACCAATGTGCCTTGCTCAAACTTGGTCTGATTAACGCCAACATCAAGACTTTCGTTCTTTACAACATCCTTTAAGACACTGTCAAATTTAACCTTTTCAATGCTTTCATCTTTTAACGGATCCTTGAATATATAGCCCGTCCAACTGAACATTGTCTCAGCCAGTTGCTCGCTTTCCCAACGAATGGTCGAGGTCTGGGGAGCCAGATAAATATCGCTTCCGTCGACGGAAACAAACTCCAGCGTTTCAAACGCAGTCCCCGGGATCGCTCCAAGCGCGCCCTTATATCGTAACGTCCAGTAATCGACAGTACGCAAATGAAAGTCAAAATCATCCTCTTCCGGCTCCCCCGGGGCATGGGACCCACCATCAACCCTGGCCCTGGCGAAATCGTAGTCATCCGGCACGAACGACGGGATGCCCAGGGCGGTAACTTCGATTGTTTTGTTGTTATCGGTGAAATCGGTCGACTTCCACCATTTCTGGTCGCTGTCCGCCTGGAATGTCGCATGAAACTTCCTTACCGAATTGGCGCTTGCTCGGGTGTGGAGATAGATATCCTGATTGCTGACGCTACCGCGCGAGCTGTCTGGCGC
The DNA here is from genome assembly GCF_052042015.1 of Pseudomonas sp. SMV71. Lineage (NCBI taxonomy): Bacteria > Pseudomonadati > Pseudomonadota > Gammaproteobacteria > Pseudomonadales > Pseudomonadaceae > Pseudomonas > Pseudomonas sp. SMV71. The sequence goes on from NZ_JBKGGU010000009.1 coordinate 18,400, forward strand.
AGCAGCTCTGGGTGAGGCCAGTTCAAAACGATTTTGATACAAGCGACTGCGCCATGTCTCACCATCCCATGCCGGAATACCTTCGAGCGGCTCTTCAACAGGTTCTATTTCATCCTTCGTGTCGTCATCCACCAACCTCAGGCTGGCCTTCTCGGTGACGCTCAACGGGTACTCGACCTGATCGACGGGGGCGGTCTCGATCACTATCTGGGCCGCGAGCTGCTGGTAGCCATTGGCATACAACGAACCCAATCGCCCCCCTTCGAGCCCGCCAGCCACTTTCACGGTAAATTGTGAAAGCGATTTCCAGCTGGGCTCGGGCTCAAGTTCAGAAAGCTCAACGACGCTGTAACCACTGGACAAAACCACGCCATTGCTGACTATTTCGCATTGTACGACGCTGCTGGACGCCAGGCCCTGCGCCAATGCGGTGAAACGTCCCGTGGCACTGACGGCGCCGGCGCCACTGATGACTTTCCAACGCCGGGGGAGACCGGGCAGCAGCGTAGCGTCATCCCTGAGTTGTATCTCTACGGATTTTCGTACCGCCGGGACATAAGCAGGATCGATCCGCAGTTGTTGCTGTGCATTCACCAGCACCAGGGATACGCGCCGTGCCTCCGGACCTGTCACCTCAATCTGTTGAACAGCCAGGCCTTTGGTTCTGGATCGGGCATCCGGTGTGAACGTTGCCTGGTTGCCTTGCTGGCTGAGCGTCCCGTATTCAGGGGACAGCGGAACCCATGTCACGCTCGTGGCGTCCGCCGTAGAGGCTTTCAGCACAATGGGTTGCGATTGCGTCCTGACCGGATAAACCGCGCTTCGCGGCGCCACCGTCACGCTGTCATACACCACCAGAAGCAAGGCCGATGCGGTATAGGTAACGCCCCCAGCGAGATACTCGGCGGTGACGACCACATGCAGGGAATCATGTCCGATAACGCTTCTGGAGGCTGCGGTATAAAGCCCGGCCGCGATTGAGCCATGCCCTGCAGCGCGATGGCTCTGCAGACTGACCGCTTCCCACTTCTTGGCCTGAATCTCGCTCCCGTTCCAGTCCAGCAACCGGAAGCGCTGGCTGCCTCCGGCCTGGATGGTCTGGAAAGCAGGTTCCAAGCTAATGCGGGTGCGTTTGGCAGCGATGTTGCCGAACACCGCCAGGTCGGCCGGCACATGTCGCTCGCGCTCTACGAAAATATTGTCCCCAGGAAACAGCAGGTTATTGAGCACGTCCAGCTGGTTGTCTTCGATGTGCGGAATCATCGCTTGGGAAAGAACCAGCGCAGCGGTATAGCGATCACTGCCATCGGGCTCCTGATCATCGGGAAGCAGATAGGGAAAGTCGCCCGTCGGAGGAAAGTTGCCGTCGGCCGTATCGCCCCGCAGCCGAATGAAAATCACCACCCCGCCCTCACCGAAGTTCAACGCTCCCCGGATCTTCGCGCCCGGAGCCGCCTGGGTAAGAATGCGAAAGGATGTCGGGGTCAAATAACTGTAGCCTTTAAGTTCAAGCATCCCTAACTGAAAGACACTTCGATGCGCTGGCAACTCCTCGAAACTTTGTTTGAAGAAACCCGATAGGTATGTATTCGTTGACTCATCCTCACTGAGATTACAGCGAAAATTTACCCCTTCAGACAAGTTCAATTTCACCTTGCCTTGCTTGTCGATTTCACCAACGACCATGGACAAGTCAATATCCATTTCGAGCGTGTAACCCTGTGCTTCCGTGATATTGAATATCGACGACAGCGTCTTCGACGCACCAGCAGCTTGACGAGAAGCGGTATAGCGACCGCTTAAAATATTCATCGTCACGACCGCTGTGGAATTGGTCAGTGACGCGGTGTTGAACGACAACCGCGGCTGGCCCAGCGTAATACTCTCCAACTCGACATAACGGCTTTGAAGTTCATCCAGAAAAACTTTTCCGCCAAAAGGCGGGAGGAAGCCGAGCCCATTGAAACGTTCGATATATTGCTGTTCCAACAAACGATTCAAGCGTTCCCGGCTGAATATTGAGACAGCGCCCCAGCCTTGGGTTACCGAACCCTGCTGCATACGCCTAAGCAGACTTTCCAACGAATTGACAGACATGATATTGCCCTCTGACTCACTTAAGAAGCAAAGCAATAAAACTATGGCCGTTCGCTATTGACTCAGCGCCTGTAGCACGGTCGGGTAATCGGAAAGGGGCAGCGGCAGGATGATATGGCCTTCGAAAATACCGAAGTCACCGCCGTCCACCGAGACAGCAATCAAAACGAATCGCTCTTTAGCTCCAGGGCTGTCGCTGTACAGACCCGTCGACGCATCGATCGAACCCGGCCCACCGAGCGGGAGCGACCACTCGCCATCCCGGCGTTGATTGTTGACAAGAACCTGCAATTGAACCTGCCCGCCCGGCAAGTCCGGATTGTCTACCAGCTGTACGATGGCTCCGGGCTCAGACTGAAGAACCAGAACGTAGGTAGACTGGCTTTGTGTACCCTGGCTTACCTCGATTTCATCAAGCACATAGGCTTTCGTGGACACCTGTGGGCCAGCGATATACGCGTGATCACCACCAGGCTTGTCGCTGACGACCACGGTACCGCTTTCACCCTCGACGGGATTCTTGATGTCCCACTCAAGCACGCCCCCTTCCAGGTGACCGGCCGACAACTCGACCCGCTGGCCGTGATAACACATCTGAATTTGCGGGTTGACGGTAATCGGGTTCGCCAGGACCGTCAGCACCGTCATGCTTCGCTCACTGGTGAGTGGATCCAAGGCCACGATCAGTACCCGGTTATAGGTGCTGGCGATCGCGTGGGCGGGTGGCGCTTGGTAAAGGCCTGTCTGGGCGTCGATTTCACCAGGATCGCTGACGCTTCCGGAAAAATTCTCCACCGACCAGCGCAGGCCGGCATGTTCAGGCGTCGTGCTCAATTGAAAAGGCCTGCCGGCGGCGACCCTGGGTTGCTGCTCGACGATGGAGAACGACGAGCCGGCGGCATTGATCCGGCCGAACATTGCCAAATCGAAAGGCAAGGCGACATGGGTCGGTTGCGCGACGCTGCGGCCTATCAACTCCATGCCGGTCAGGAAAGTTTGCGACGAAGTCGTCGTCAGGGTGGTAGAGAACCGCTCAAGAATTGCCCTCTTCACCGTATTGGCGACGAAGTCCTTGATCTGCTCCAGTTCCCCGGGCTCGATCGACCCAGGAAGTCCGGAGACGTGACTCACCTCTTGCGTATCGGTGTACGGCACGAACAACTGACCTTCCATGGCCGATGCGCCGGACTCATCCGCCGACAACCGGAACTCATGGTGCAGGTTGATGGTGAAGGTTGCCGTCTGCGTACGCCAGGCCGTGCCGCCTGAAGGACGGTATCTGAAAGCCAGTGAGAACTCGCCCTGCCAGCGCTGAACCACCTCGTCCTGGCCAAACTCGACGGTCAATGGCAATGCCCCGTCTGCCGCCGAAAGGGTGAAAGGCTCGGATTCGAACTCGTAATCAAGGGTGTTGTAAGTCCCTGCTCCCACCTGCAGGGCACCGCGCCGGGCCACCATCCTGGCCAACCCGCCGTCCTGGTCCTCGGAGCGCTGGAAATCAGCATCCTCGAGTAACTGTACGAGTGCATGACCGTACGCAGCGCGATGAATCAACGGCAAGGAAAACAACGCCGTGGCCGAATAGAATTGCTGGGCATCATCGTCGGGGATCAGGTACTTGAAGCCGGAGTCATCGCCAGGGAAGCTTCCCGCGCGACCATCGGCCATGCGCCCGAACAGCAATACCGCGCCGTCCTCGGTTCCGGGAGTCAACGCCTGTTCATCGCGAACCTGGGTCCGCACATCGACGCTACTGGCGAACATGAACGGATTTCCCTCTTCGGGAAAGGTGGCCAGGGCATAGACCCGCCGGTCTACCTCCAATCCCTGAAACCAGTCCTTGAAAAGCTGCCCGGCTTCACGCTGTTCCGTCGGGGTATTGAACGATTTGAGCAAGACCTCCTCGCTGTCCGCCAGGTCCCACCTCACGCCGTGGGCATCTGCGCGCAATGCCAAGTCCAGCGCCAACTGTGAGCCATTCACAGGATCGAAGGCGGAGACGCTGGTGATTTTCTTCCGGCCCTGGACCGTCTCCACCATCATATGGGTCCCCTCCACCACCGCCAGGCTCAAGGATGTCTTGGGGTGCTGGAAACTGGCGCGTTCAAAGGACTGCACCGGCGCGGCCAATCTGAAACCGGTGAGGTAATGAGTAATGTTGGTCTCGGGGATCTCCATGGAGCCGGTGATAGCGCCCAGGTCCATGTCCTGACTTAACCGAGTGATGTAATCCTGCTGTAATCCAACGTTGAGTTCACGGCCCTCCAGGGCAACGATCAGGTCCCACCCTCGCATTTGGGAACTGCCGTTCATCCACGCCAACAGACTTTCCAGCGAATTACCGGCCATGACATTGCCTCCAGAGAGATGTGGGCGAATAACGGGGATCGGGACGGCTGCTTGATGACCGACGTTCATGGGCTCGGCACCTGAAGCAACTGGGGTAGCTCAACCAGAGGCAGTGGCAAGATCAGGTGGCCTTCGAATTTGCCCCAATCCGGATCATCGACCACAGTGAAAATCAGTACGAATCGTTCAGTGGCCGCGGGGTCGGCCTGGTACAACCCCGTTGAATCGATGGAACCCGGGCCACCCAAGGGAAGCTCCCACACAGCCTGCTCCTTGGGCTTGTTATTCACGATGGCCTCCAGTTTGACCCACCCCAGGGCGAGGTCTGTGCTGACAATCCTGACCGTTGCGCCGGGTGTGCCCTGCAGCGCCAGGACGTGAACGGATCGGGTCTGGTTGGTCCGGGTGTTTTTGACGGCTATCTCATCGATGACATAGGTTCTATCGGGGACAACCGGGCCATGATGGTAGGTATGATCACCCTCGGGTTTATCGCTGGGCAGCACCTCGCCACTTTCGTTGGTGACAGGGTTCTTGATCGACCAGACCAGTTCATCCTCCCCTAGTACGCCTGCCGCCAATTCCACACTGGTGCCAAGGTCACAGATCTGGATTAAAGGATGAACAGACAGTTCGTTGACCAATACGGTCACCAGGGCTGAACTGTAGTAGCCCGAAACAGGGTCGGTCGCCGTGATCCGCACCCGTTTGAAACGCCCCTCGATTGAGGAGGCCGGTGGCGAACGATATAAGCCATCGGTACTGATGGATCCCGGATCGCTGGCGTCTTCAGCCAAATTTTCCACGTTCCACCGCACCCTGCTGATGACAGGGGTGGTGACGAATTGCTGGGTATCATCCTGCGACATCAGCGGCTGGATCGGGCTGATCACGAAGGAAGTCTGGGTTGGGTCAACGCGACCGAAGTAACCGATATCGTTAGGCGAGCGGATATGGATGGGTTCTATTGCCCGCCCGAAATTCATTTTGATAATGGATTCGATAAGAGGTTTGACCGAGATCTGTAAACGAAACTGGAGGTATAGTGCAGCCCGGACTAAGGCTATACCTGCGCTAGTGTGCAGCGTTTCAAGTGCTTTTACCAAGATAACGACTACCAGCGCTATCAGTAGATCTGCAATATCTTTGCCCGCTCCAGGAGCACCATTTCCCTGCCCAGTTGGTTCTTTAGGTAATGGCTCTACGGATAGATCGAAAACGACAGGTTTCAGGACTGGCTCCATAGCGCCATTGCTGTCGGTGACATCCACCAACTCAAATGCAGCCTCCAATTTGTAGAGTACAGACATCCCAATATCAAAAGGCCCAGCCTCCTCGTAGTACATCTTTAGATCTTCGACACACTCCGACTCCCAACGCATGGAAGCCCCACGCAGATCAAAAGTCAATGTAAAGGGCTGAGTGCCATTTGCATAAACGGAGGAGACTTTTCGCTTCACAATCACAACAACCGGCCTGTCCATGGCCACCAGGTTATACACATACTCGGCATCTGCACCCACACTGATCTTCCCACTTTTTAAGGTCACTGATTCAAGCCGATTATCGTTATAGACGTATTCCAGGTCATCAGTGCCAAATAATTGCTTCACTGCATCAATCAGCTTTTGCTGCCACCCCAGAATGGGCGATAAACGTTTCCAGTCAAATAACACTGTGGCCGAGTAGTCCTTACCAGCATCATCTGGAATCAAATACTTGAAATTCGTTCCGGGGTAGTCACCTTCCTCACTACCCTCCATACGCACAAGAGCCAGAATAGCGCCGTTGCCGTGCTCGGATGAGCGCGGATCCCGGGCCGCCACTCCGCTCGCTTGGGTACGCAGAGCAAATGACTGCGGCCGCATCAGTTCGCTGGTTCCACGTTCGATCCGGCCCAACGGCCAAATACGTTGTTCCGCGGGCAGTTCGTTGAATAAGTCCCGGAAAAAATTTCCGCCCAATCGCTGTTCTTCTGCCGTTTGGCCAAAGGTCAATCTGAACTGATCGCTCTTGCTTAAATCAAGTATGATGCGCCCGTCGTCTTCCACATCGCCCGGCACCTGATTAAGCAGTAAATCCAAAAACAACTTCGGCCCTTGCAGCGGATCGATCTCATCTACTTTTTGCGCCTTCCAACCGACGCTCTCCCGTTTTAACGTCAATTGGCTCCCGCCTACGACGGCCATGGACAACATGGCTTTGGAATCATTCAGATCGGCATTTTCGAATGACAACAACGGAACATCCATTACAAAATCGTTGATAAGCTCCAGCCATTGATTTTCGACCATCGGCACTTCGCCCCTGATCGGAGGCAAATAGCTTCCACTGTCAAAGCGACGTATATATTCCTGGCGCATCAATAAATTCGCCTTGTTCCGTTCCAGGGCAACAATCATTCCCCAGTCGAGCAACCGCGAAGTCTCTTTCATCCAGGCGAGCAATGAATCGAGCGAATTACCTGACATAATTCCGTCCTCATTCAATTGAGTAACAACCCGCCGCGCTATTCGATCAGCTGCGGGGATATCAAGGGAAAGCTTTTATAGGTAAAACCCTCGTCAAAGCTGGTCATGACGAACACATCGAACTGGTTACCAAGTTGTAATCTTTCAAGAAAGGAACGCGGCAGCGTCGCGAATAGCTCGCCTGCGTTATATTCGTCCTGGGTGACGACTTCCTCATTGCCTGCGCGAAGATCTATCGCTTCTTCTCCACCTCCAGGCAAAACCCCATTGGCATGTATCTTCACCCGTTGGCCCGCTGCCATGAACATCCATGACCCTAAGCGAAAGGTCACGCCATTCTCCGTTACTGTAGCCAAGGAAATTCTATTTCCCGAAGAAGGAGGGGCGCTGATCTGCAGAACCGGCCATCCTCTCTCGATGTCCTTGATTTCCAGGTCGAAAACCCCGGACGTATACGGCTGCTCTCCCGGTGGTGTGACTTTATAAAAAACGTCCAGACGCTTGCCCATGTTTGCCGGCACAGCGCGCGGGGGGATTTTGAAACGCCTCGGGTTACCAGCCGTAGGATCAGCGATATGACTGCCGGTATTGCCATAGCCTTCCCAGTGCATTTGAACCTGATCGTCGTTACCGATCACCGCTTCTTCCGGGACGTCGATATCAACTCCGCCCGTGAGGGATGCGGCCAGGAGATAACCTCGATATTCGTCGTCCTCACCGTCCCATACCACATTATCGATAATGGGGTGTGGCAGGTGCAGGGGCCTGCGTAACATCAGTGACAACGGCATGGATGTGCCGGCATTTCCCTCCCGGGCATACTGATAGATCAGTTCCACCGTTTTGCCGTTGTTGGCCGTCAGCCAGTCATAGTCAACGCTGGGTTCGAGTAACTGGCTATCGATCGTTGACTGATCGACGCGCACCGTCTTCACAGCCCGTGGATCACCCCAGGCGTACAACACCACGTCGTCACCCACCTGGATGTCGGGGTAAACCTCGATGACCAACACCAGGCCATCGGGGTACGCCTCAGGGTCCAGCATGTCGCCGGTAAAATCCTTGATTCGCGGAGCCGGCAAAAACGGGGCCTGTGGCGTAACGATACGCAGCGCCTGTTCCCGCGACTCGGTGGGCACTGTCGGGGTAGCGTAGACGATGCTGTAGCTCATCAGCGCGGAGCCATCTTCAATGATTTGCAGCTCGCTGAGGGGCACTGTCCATTGCACGGGTCGCCCGATGTCGGGTCGGGCCAGGACTTTTTCGCCGGTATAGTCCTCCCATGGAAAACCGTCATCAAAAAATCTTTTCAGTCTGAGCTTCACCTTGTCGCCCACCGACATCGCCTGGTAAGGCGGCGCTACCACGGTCGCACCAGTACCCACTATCAACGACAGGTCCACATCGCAATCATGGGATTCCTTGAATTGCGCAACAGGCAGCAACACCCCGGATTGTTTACCCACCATTTGAACTCCGACGAGCGACAAGTCTGTATTGATGATGGCCAGGTACTTCGCTGTCGCATCAATCGTGTTTGCTTCGTTTTACGCCTGGCCCATCGATCTGCCTACTATCAGAACTGTTAGGTTACCGGGCGTTATTCGAGCTGTTACTGTCTTGCCTAAAGTCGGTATTTATTTCCTGGAGTCCGCTGTCAGCGGTAGTCGGCGCTGGCATTGTTTATGTCCGACTGCATTGTGACCGGCGTTTTTTTTTATCCTCGATGAGGTGCATATCAATGTCCGTCGCCAGCTCGCTGCATTCCAATGCGCTTAACTTCATGAGCTCTGTAAAGAATGGTGTGGATCCTCGCACCGGTCTCTACTCGATAGCGATTAACTTCCCCGAAGTCCAAACCAATGATTTACGTGGCCCTGGTTTTGCCTTGGCGCTGGCGTACAGCTCGCTGAATACCGAAGACAGTGGCTACGGTTTTGGCTGGAACCTGCAGTTGTCGCAATACACCCCCGCCAATCAGGTCCTGGCCCTGAGCACGGGGGAGACCTTCAAGGTCACCGGCAGCGACACCGACAGCGGTCAGCTGGTGATGAAGGAAAAAAAACTCGACAGTTTTCATTTCTACCAAGAGGACGACAGCCATTACCGGGTCGTGCATAAGTCCGGCTTGGTCGAGATACTCGAAGTGATGGGCAGCTCACAGAACGCGGTGGCCTTGCCCGTTGAGATTCGCTCACCCGTCGGGCACAAGGTCACGCTCGGCTACGCGCCGTTTAGCGGCACTTACCAGATACTGGCGTGGGTCAAGGATGACACGGAGCAGACCCTGCTGACGGTCAACCGTGAGAGCACGTTCATTGAAGTATTGCTGCAGCCGTCGGCCGGGCCCGATAGCGCCCCGCTGGGGCGCTTTGCCATGACTTTGGAAGGTTCCGATAAATATGTCAGCCGTATCAGCCTGCCGACGGAGAACGAAGCATCCTGGCGTTTTGGCTACAACCGTATCCGCGATCATCTGTGCATTACCTGGGTGGAAACGCCCACCGGCGGACGAGAGGAAATCTTTTATCAGGACGACGGCCACCAGTTCCCGGACAACAGCGGCCGCACACCGTTGCCCCGGGTGACCCGGCACCTCACTGACCCGGGCTTCGACCAGCCGCAGGTCGATGTCCGTTACACCTACAAAAGTGAAGACCCCGGGGAAAGCGAGAAGAACTTCCTGGGCGGCGGCCTACGCATGTCCTGGGAAGATAACGGCCTGGACAATCTCTACAAATACATTGGCACCTACGAATACGTGTGCATCGAAACCCTGTGGGTCCAGGGTGATGCGGAACCGGAACCGCGTCCGGTGCGAAAAATCGAGCGCAAGTTCAACCAGTTCCATTTGCTGACCCGCGAAACGACTACTCAGAACAATAATGTCGAGACGGTCGAAACCACGTATTACCTGACGCCGAACGCCGAGTTCGATCAGCAACCCAAATACTGCCAACTACCCAAGACAGTGAAAACCAGCTGGTCGCTGCTCAACAACCCGAACCGCCGGCGCAGCGAAACCGTCAGCAGCACTTATGACACGTTTGGCAACCTGCGGGTGAAGGTCCGAGCCGACGGCGTTATTGAAACCAACATCTGGTACTCCGCCTTGGGTGACGACGGCTGTCCAGCCGACCCCGAGGGTTTTGTACGCAACCTCAAGGAGCAAACCGTTACCCCCGCTCCGTCACCTAATGGCCAAGCCCCGACGCTGAGTACTCGTTATCGCTATAAAGAGTTGTCGCAAGTAGGCGACAGCACGTCGCAAGACCTACCGTTAAAGAGATGGCTCACGCTCGAAAGCCAGATGCTGGTGCAGCTCGGGACCACCGAAACCGAACTGGAAAAAACACTTTTCGAGCATATCAACGACCCGACCGATGCGTTCCTGCATGGGCGCGTTTGCCATCAGACGACGACCTTGAATGGCTATTCCACCCGGGTCGATTATGACTACAGTAAATTCGACAGCCCTCAGTTCGGCGTACCCGTGCTGCAAACCACGGAAACGCTGAGCACGATGTTCGATGACGCTAGCAAAACCATCGTCCGACAAAATTCGCGGCTCACTTCGCAAGAATTATCGACTCACGAAGACGGCGTGGAAACCCATTATTACTATGACATCCTGAATCGAGTGACGAGGGAAGTCGTCGCCCCGAACACTGCCTTCACGGCCGCCCGCGATTATGAATACATCCTCAGCTCCACGCATGGGCAACAGGCGGAGCATGTGAGCATTGACGCCAGGAGAATCAAGACACGCAGCGTGCTCGATGGATTGGGCCGTTTGATTTTCCAAGAGAGCGATCATCTCGATAGCGCCGACTCGAGCAGGATCCGCCAAACCTATGCGGCCATCTATAACGCCTGGGGAGAGTTGGCTGAAGAAACCGAGTATGACTGGCTGGACGGAGAATCGCGGGCGCTCAAGAGCACGTTCTACTATGACGACTGGGCACAGCAAAGCTACGTGGTGGGTCCCGGCGGAGTCGAGGTCCATCAAAGCCTGGACCCGATCGGGACACCGGAGTCCCAGGGACCGATCCAGCGCAACTGGATCCAGAGCCCCGGACCATCCCCCATGATAAGCGGCCTGAGCGAGACCTGGCTCAACCCATTCGGCAAGCCCACGCAGGTCCAGACCCTGGATGCAGCCGAGGAGGAAATGGCGACCGAAACCTACCTCTATGACGGCCTGGGCCGCTGCACCCAACACACGGATGCCGCGAAATACACCACTGAGTTCGTCTATGACGCCTGGTCGCGCCTGATCAGCAGCACGCTGCCCGACGACAGTATCGTCAAGCGCACCTATGCAGCCCACAGCACCTTGGAGTTGCCGGTGGACCTGCGCGTCAGCGGTGATGGCGCAGACGAAACAAGCGTAGGCACCCAGGCGTTCGATGGCTTGGGACGCCTGACCCGGACTACGATCGGCACGCGCACGGAGCGCTACACTTATGACGCTGGCCAGATGCAGGTGAAGACCAGGATCACGCCAGCTAACGATACCATCGAGTACAACTACAACCTGGCCCTCACCGATCAGCCGATCAGCAGCAGCGCTCCGGATGAAAACACGGGCTTCACTTACCACTCGGTCAGCTCGCGCCTGACCCAGGCACGTAACGAACAGGGGCGCCGCGAATACGAATACAACACCGCCAATCAATTGCGCGTCGAGCGTTGGGTCGACAGTCGAAACACTGCCTGGGAGACCCTGCATGCGAGTTCCATGCAAGGCCGTCCGCTCAAGCGCACCGAATTGAAACAAACGCATAGCGCCGGGCTGGACACCGTCTATGACTACGACGAAGCCGGGCGAGTGAGTAACATCAGCCAGGGCCAACTCCACGCCGCGTTCGAATACAACAGCTTGGGCCAGCTCTTTTGCACCACCACGACGGACGTGGCAGCGGACAGCACGCTGGTGACGCAATTACAGTATGACGATCAAGGTCGTGAAGTACTGCGCACGCTGACCTTGAACCAATTGCCACCCTACACTCAGACGCAAACCTGGCAGGTCGACGGCTTGTTGGAAAGTCGGCACCTGCAGCAGGAAGGGGTCAACCTGCTCAAGGAGACGTTTGGCTATGACCCCCGAGGGCGACTGGTCAAACACGAGTGCGAGGGCACCACATTACCCAGGGACAACGGAGGGAGGGAGATCACCAGACAAGTCTTCGCGTTCGATGCCTTGGACAATATCAAGCTCGTCCTGACGACATTCGCCGATGCTTCAACCGAACGGGCAATATTCACCTACGCAGACGCTAACCCCTGCCAGCTACAGGGCATCACGTACACGCCGGCAAGAGCGACCGGGAATCCGACTTTCAGCTACGACCCCAACGGTTGCCAACTCAATGACGAGCGCGGTCAACGCTTGATCTATGACAGCCAGAGCCGCCTGGTGGGTGTCGAAAGCTCCGCGGGCCAGGTCGTGAGCCAGTACCGTTACGACAGTCATGATCATTTGCTCACGTCGAAACAAGGCAATGAAGGTGAAGTCTTGCGCTTCTATCAGGACGAACAGCTGAGCAGTGTCGACCAGGATGGCCAGCAGACCCACTTTCTCTATCACACCGACGGCCCCTTGGGGCAACAGGCCGCAGACGATTCACAGACCTTGCTGCTGCTCACCGACCCGAACCAAAGTGTCATCGGTGAAAGCCGGCAACGCGACCTGCGCACAGCCGTCTACAACGCGTACGGGGAACGCCACAGTGACGACCCCCTGAGAAGCCTGCTGGCGTTCAACGGTGAAATCCGGGAACAAGCCAATGGGTGGTACATGCTCGGCCAGGGTTACAGGGCCTACAACCCGAACCTGATGCGCTTCCACAGTCCGGACTCCCTCAGCCCGTTTGGCAGCGGCGGGGTGAATCCTTATACCTACTGCCTGGGCAACCCGATTGCTCTGCGTGACCCCACCGGGCACGAGGCGATCGGCTGGGGTGGCAGGTTGCGACGGCCGGACGAGGATACTCCCCTGCCGTCGAGCGGTAGCAGCTTGGAAGGCTGGATTTCCGTGGCAATCGGAGCCGTGTTTGTTGTCGTTGGGGCCATTACGACTGTTGCCACATTGGGCGCTTCAGGCCCTGCCTCCGTTGCGTTCGTCCTGGCGCTGACTGCAACCGCACTCACAGCCGGCTCGACAATCTCCAGTGCGGTGGCAGTCGCCAATCAGAATGAGGAAGCGGGCAAATGGGGACAATATCTGGGGTATGCAGCATTGGTTGCATCCGCCCCCTTTATTGTCCAAGGTGCTTACAAAGGACTTAAGTCGATATACGGAAAAGCCACTGGCGCCGCTGCTAAGACCAAGCCTGTCAGCGGGTTAGTACCCAATAGGTTTACCCAATCATCGAACGTGGTCAACGCAAAACCTGTAGCGCGAGCCACTCCGCAAGCAGCACCTGCACGTTCGCCAACGGCTCCATCTGCGGCTCCAGCTGCCGTTCCGACAAACGCTCCAGCTCTCAAAATTCCTAGACCTAGACTTATCAATACTAGAACTGCTGGCGCCACCCCAGGCAACAGGTACCCATACGCAACAGTGAATGCGGAGCCCTATGTGCAAGTAATAAGGAACAAAGCTAATGCGTGGGAATTGAACCGTCATATCCCAATATCTCAACAGCCCAGAGCGTGGAAATTCCTTCACGGCGTGGCGACTAAGACACCTGTCCGCCAATAAATCCCATCCTATGGACTTCGGTGACAAAACAATGTTTTGCCGCCGAAGTCTTGGGCATCCTCCGATCCGAAACCTCAAGCAATCAACGTCGGCGTCAACGTCGGAAAAGTCTTCCAAGTCTGCCTGGCATCGAAACTCACACTCACCCGCACGTCTAGCGCATTGCCGATCTTCAGACGTTGCAGGTCGGTCTTCGAGATTCGCCCGGCGGGTAGGGTCTGGGTCACCTCCGGCACCGGGAATTCCGTCAGCACCGGAATCCTCACCAGCTGATTGCTGCTGTCCACCCCCCTGACCTCGATCGTCAGGAACTGGTCGGTGGCCATGAAGCTCCAGCGTTCAAGGGTGAAATTGGCATACCCTCCATTTGCAATGCTCGCCAGGCTCAACTTGCCGCCCGAAACCTTGTCGCATTGCACCGTAGGCAAGCCTGTCAACTCCTCGAAGCGCAAACTGTAGGTGTTCGACCTGTGCGGCTCGGCAATGCCGGGCTCGAACACTTCATAGTTCACCGGGATTGTCTTGCCCAGGTGTTGAGCGATCTTGTCTTTGGGAATCTTGTAGTCCCGCGACCCTGCTGGATCCGGAATGTCGGTACGAAATGCGCCGACCGTACCCGGCTCGGCCCACTGTACGAACACGCCCTCCCCATCGTAGATGACCGCCTCTGGCGGAATGACGACCGTCACGCCATTGACCGCATCGAGCGGTCTCAATACGCCACTCGAGGCGCCACCCTGGGCTTGCTTGACCGAAGAAGGCGGCAAGGTGCGCGGGATAGGCGTGGCGGCCACATCGAGCTCAACCGGCTCGGAACGCAGGCTCAGGTTACCTGCACGATCCTGCGCCTGATACCACACGTAGCGCCAGCCATCGCCCCGATTCTGTATCAGATCCGCCTGAATTGTGATCACTACGGGATCAGCGTAGTTCTGGTCGGTGAGTTCGACGATACCACCCTGATCCTGGGTGCCCGGGCTGTTGCCCCAGAACCAGGTGATTCGATCCCAGGGTCGAGGGTCGGTATATCGGGGTAAAGCAGCTGTTACTGCATCGCCGTTCTGTTCCAGATAGCGGGCGGTGAGCTTGTTGGGAGGCAGGACTTCGGGAGGGAAAACCAATTTGCTGCCAGAAGCCAGCACTGGTGGAGACTTATCGACGGTCACGGTGAAGGGAAACGATCGCGCCGACACGTCAGCGAAGTTGGTCATGATGAAGCTGAGGGTATGCTCGCCGGAAGGTAATCTGTCGGCACTGATCTCGACGAAGTAATCGCCCGGATCCATAGGCAAGGTCCACTGCTCGGACCCTATGATATTGCTTTCATCATCGTCCAGAAAAACATCGACTCGCTCGGTTCCCGCTGGCGGGGGGTCGTCATACCAGGGTTTGAATTCGACCCTCAAAGGGTTGGCCGGGTCGCTCCAGGCTGAACGATGCAGCAGGTTGTGCTCGCCACCGGGAACATCCGCCAAAGGCATCGGCCGTGTCCAAGGGGCCGTCATGGTAGGAGGGAGCAGATCGGACTTGGTCGATGACATTTTCATGTTCTCCTTTGCTGATTATCAGCCCCCCGGACATGGCCGGGAGGCAAAATCCTGATGAACACTCGAATGCCGCGAAGGGGCGATGCAGGAACGGCGTCCGACATGCTTGCCTGCTCAGCGAGCACTACCAGAGATAGCGCACACCCACGTTGGCACCCCACGGTTGTTCGATCTTGTTGCCGTTGCTGTAATCGAAATCGGCATGAATCGAGACCTTGTCGGTCAGTGTCATGGCAACACCTGCGCCCAGCTCACCCCGGGAACCCGACAGGTCGTTATTGAACGTGTTGTCGTTGACCTTCACGTCGTTATTGTTGGCAAACTGGTGCACATACGCGGCGCGCAAGTAAGGCTGCACGGTCTTGTCATCCCAGATGAAGTTGCGCCCGACGGTCGCGCCCGCCTTGGCCATCAGCGAGTGCGTGCGACTGCCTTCTGCCGAGAGACCGTTATCCAGTTCGTAGTCCTTGCCCTCGATGATCACGCCGGACAATTGGGTAAACGGCTCGACGAAATAGTCGTCAGCCAGCTTGATATGACGACCGAACTCCAGGGAGGTCCCGACGGCATTGCTGGCGTAGTCACCCTTGGTTTTCTTGCCGTCGCTCAGTTGCACGTCAGACTCGTTCTGGAACCGGTTGAACTTGAGCACACCGTCGAAGTAGTAGCCGCTCTGCTCATCCAGCCAGGTGGTGTAGGCACCGAGGTAGTAGCTGTCGATCGTTGCGCTGGTGCCACGGCTCATGTCCAGGTCAGATTTGCTGTAGCCACCCAGCACGCCCACCAGCCATTGTCCGTCACCCACCGGCAACGGCGCATCCGCACCAAACGACAAGCCCTGCTGGACCTGCTTGTAGGCGACGCCGGCACTTTCACTGACATTGAACTTGTTACCGTAGGCACGAATCCAGCCGCCGGCCTTGCCATGATCCATGCGCACTTCACCCATACGGCTGCGCAAGGTGCTGAGTTCGCCATACCAGGCGGTCGGCATGGCGTTGGACAGCGCGATGACCGAACGGGTGCCGGGGCTGATCGTGCGCGAGGCGGTGTTGAGGTACCAGTCGTTGCTGCCCTGCTGGATCAGGTCGTATGAATAGGCCCCTAGGTCCACTTCGCCACCAGCCAAGGTGAAGGTCGCGTCGCCGCCGCCGATATGGACCACCGGGATCGCCCCGGCACCCACCGGTTCGGAACCGCTGGAGTCCATGGCGATGGTGTGGTCGCCGGTGGCGTTGCCGGCCACCGTCAGGGTGTCGACCTGACCGGTCTTGAAATCGGTGTGCATGTAGAACGTGCCGCCATCGCCGGACAGGGTCTCTACGTTCAACTTGAAGAATTCGCCCGGATTGCCGAACTGGATGGCGCCGCCATTCATGACCAGGTTCTTGACCTCGCCGTCACCGACCATGACCCAACGGGCATTGCTGTTGATGCCCAGGTCCGTCACGTTCTGCAGGTTCCCGGTCAAGGTCGCGGCGTTTTCCAGAAGCACATTGGCGGTACTGCTGTCGTCCGCGACGATATCGCCCACCAGCGTGCTGCCGCTGACGCCCAAATTGCCCTCGGCGCCACGGCGAACGTCCATCAGAATGCCGTTGCTGGCCGACAGCGTGGAGCCGTTGACCACTGAAATATTGGCGGCGCTTGCCCCCAACCCCAAGGTATCGACGACGATGGCCGAACCATTCAGGCCTTCGACATGAGTGCCGTCCAGGTTCAACGTGGAGGGATCGCTCACGCTGGCATCACCACCGATTTCAATACCGTTCCTTACACCCGAGATAGTGCTGTCGCTGACCGTGGCGGTTCCGCCGAACATCCGCAGGCCGGCCGCATTGGCACCCGTGCCCATAACGGTCGAGCGCACCAGTGTCAGCTCACTCAGGCTGGTGACCGAAACACCGGTCGTTGCGCCGGTGATGGTGCTGTCGCTCACCGTCGCGGTGGATCCCTGAGTAGCTGCGGAGTCACGACTGACCGCCAGACCGATCCGGTCGCTGGTGATCTGACTGCTGCTGATGTTTGCACGACCGGCGTTCAGTTGAACGCCATTGGCGCTCGTTGCCTGGACGCTGGTACCGTCGAGGTTCAGGGTGGAATTGTTGACGGTAATATCGCGCGTCTGGGCGCCATTGGCGTTCAATGTCGACTCGCCATTCAAGACATAGTTATCGGTTGGGGTGGTGCTGTCGATATCCACGACTTCACCCGGAATGAGGACCCGCCCGTACCCTACCTCTGCGAATAGCACCAGAGGTGGGATGGACAACAGCTTCAAGGCTCGGAACAGCGGACGCAGCTTGAAAGGTTTAGGCGTGGACATACAGGCACCCTGTGGCGAATGGGATACAGAAGGTCGCGCAGGCTACAGATCGTCGATTCCGTGGTATGTAGGACTTTTCTGAATTTATCTGCACAACCGATGAACCCAATCATAGGAACGAGCCTAACTTTTCCTGATGCCAGTCAACCAGACGTCCCGGTCTGGGTGACTGGCATCAGTTGGATAACTGCATCTCAAGGGGTCGGCCTCGTTGGGACGTTGCAGGTACCTTCGCCCTGCGATAACACTATCCTGTCAGCCGTAGGCGTTGCTACAACGGGTTTCCCTGGAATCGTATAGCTCACTTCGCCTTTTCCTATCTGGGAATTGCTCTGCCAGACAGGCAGGAGATGGGTGGCATAAGGTTCGATGAGCCAGATAATCCCGTTAGTGGCCTGCTCCTCGGTAATATTGGTGAATGTGTGAGTTTTATTTGCGCCGGGTACCAGCACCGGGTTCGCAAAGTTCGTATAACCGTTCCATTGCACTGCGACATCGTCGCCTGCCTTCAGATAGGGACTCGGCGGAATCAGATATTCGATGCCGTAGCTTGTTCCAGCCGCGTTCCAGCGCAGTGAATCACAGTTCACTAAACCATTGGTTGGATGCACATGCTGAGGGATGGCCGGCGGCAGTTGGCTAACCAGGAAGTCAATCTGGACTGGGGTGCGTTCCTTCGGCTCTCCCGGGTTGACGTGGCTCGCGTTGGTTAACTTGTACCAGACCGGCATGGCCGCGCTGGGGCCTTCGAGGCGGATGGTGTCCCAATCGAGTGGAATCTCAATGACGTCCCCAGCCGAATCATTATTGACATCGATCACATAGGGGGAGCCGATGGGGGTGCCATTCCATAGGACTTGATAAGTGTCATCATCGACCAGCGGTGCAACCAGTTTGATATAGGCGAAGATATCTTGATCTTCGTCGCTAGGCACCAGCACATTGTCAACGCCCGAGAGCCCTACCACCGTGACCGGCTCCAATAGATCGTTGCCAGGTTCCGGATCCGGGTCTTCCGGCCCGGTGGTGGAGAAGTTGCACCGTACGGTTGCTACGTCTGATGGAAAGGGCTCTACCCCTCGAAACACCGTGTAGGACAGTGGTGTGGGCACCACGCCAGTCGTAGTGCTGCCGTATTCTTCCCAGATAGTCGACCAAGGCACGGGAATGTTGGTCCCGCTCGCAGGGTTGCTCCCTAAAGGCGTACCCGGGGTGATTTCCTTAGTGTTCCATTTGACGACAACGATATCGGTGTTCTTGCCCTTGTCGACGTAAGGCACATTGACCAGCACGTTCCCATCGACAACATCCGAACGAATGAGCTCTCCACCCGTGGCATCCGCAGCCGTGGGCTCATCCAGTGGTGGAACAGGCCACGGATCGAGCGCGACCGAGATCAGTTCATATTTCGACAGAGGGCTAGGGTTACCGGCCTTGTCGATCAGTACATAGCCACCGCAACACCTGCCGTCCCCGGCCTCGATGAACTTGCTCTTGGGAATCTGTATTACCCTGCTGACCGCAGGATCAATAGGCTGAACGATGAGGTCGATATCAGCAGGGTCTTCGGGCAGTTCTCCTTTTATCCAGCCGAACGCGATTAACACGTCCTTTTGATCGCCAGTCCAGGGCGGTATTGTCGCTTCCAGATAGTCATCCGTGCCAAACGTATCATCGGTAATAGGCGGCACGAATGTGAATGTCATTGGGTCTGGAGGAAGCGTACCGCCTGGAGGAGTCTTATCGATGTGGATGTAAGCGCGTCCGGACCGATCGAAAACCCCGCCTAAGTTCTCGTGCTCGTAGCGCAGACTGAAAGTGCCCTCGTGCTCCGGGTCCAACAGGAAAGCACTGGGGATAGTGAACACCAGAGGCACCCAGCTAGCGCCCCCCGTGACCTCATGCTCCTGTACCAAATCCCATTCGTTACTCGTCCCTCTTGCAATCTGCAGCCGGAAATACTCCTTAAACCCGTCCGGTATCTCGTTGCCCCACGTCTGGATTGTTGTGGTCAGACCGTTATCCAGGTCTGACCTGCGGATAAGCCCTAGTGGTAACCCAGGCATCGGAGCAGGCTCCACAACCGGATCCTGTATCACAAAGGGCGCGGGCCCGCCGGCTCCGCTCTCATTTGATGAAGCCGACTGCTCTTTTTTATCTGAATCAGCCATGTTATCGCTCTCCGTATTCATACTTTGCGCCATGGACGTCCATGGCGCTTCAGTTCGAAAAGCAGACCGATTATTAGCGGGCACTACCCAGACGCTTCCCGTCGTTCTGCACTTGAACGAAGTAAGCGCTTTTTTCGATTACGACGAAACTGTCAGAGTTGACAGGTGTTCTTACGCACAGTGTCCTCGTAGACCCTGTCAGACCAACACAATTGCGACCAACACCGCCATCTCCAGCAATTCAAGCAGCGCCCCAGCCGTATCCCCGGTACATCCCCCGAGCCTGCGCAGCATCATCCGCCGAAAGCCAACAAACACCCCCACGGCAACCACCAGCGCGAGTATCCCACTCCACCCCGCCACCAACACGCAGCCCAACGCGCCCCCTGCTAACACCCGCCACCCAGCACGCCGTGGCAGATGATCGGCCAGCGCCTGCCCCAACCCGCCGGCGCGCACGTAAGGCGTGGTCAGGAACAGCGCGAGCAACGCCCCGCGTCCCAGTACCGGGACGATGATCAACATCACGCCCTGCCCTTGCTCGACCAACGCCAGCAGCGCGGTAAATTTGAGCAACAACACCAACACCAGGGTGACGACCGCAATCGGTCCACTGCGTGGGTCTTTCATGATCAGCAAGGTGCGTTCACGGTCGCCGAAGCCGCCGAGCCAGGCATCGGCGCTGTCGGCCAGGCCATCCAAGTGCAAACCGCCGCTGAGCAGGACCCACGCCGTCAGCAACAACGCAGCATGGAGCAGTGGCTGTGCGCCGAGGAGCAGGGTATTGAGCAGCCACAACAAACCACCGAATAGCAGCCCCACCAACGGATAGAACAGCAATGAGCGGCCCAATTGTTCAGGCTCGGGCATGCCCGGCAGGCGCACCGGCAGACTGCTGAGAAACTGCAGGGCGATCCAGAACGGCAGCATCGGCTCAGGCCTCTTCCGTCAGGGTCGGGCCGGACGTCACCCGCAGGGCGAACAACGCACCGTGGCCGACCTCGACATTCAGCAGTTGTTCGCGCGGCAGGCCTCGGGCCTGGGCTAGCAGCAAGCGCATCACGCCACCGTGGCTGACCAGCAGGACGCGCTGGCCGGCATAGGCGCTGTGCAAGCGTTCGATGGCGGCCAGCACCCGCCCGGAAAACGCCAGTACCGGCTCACCGTCGGGAGGCGTGAAACCGTAGGGGTCGGCCCAGAACCGGCCCAGGGCGTCGGCGTCGGTCTCCATCAACGCCGCCGCGCTGCGACCTTCCCAGGCACCGAAATGCAGTTCCTGCAGGTCCTTGTCCAGTTGCACCGGTACGCCGAGACGGGCGCCGAGCTGCTCGGCGAAACGGGCACACCGTTGCAGCGGCGAACTCACCAGCCGATCCCACGGCCCGCCTTGGGCGACCGCCGCGTGCATCTGTTCCCAGCCCTTGGCGGTCAGGGCGTCGTCGAGGCTGCCGCGCAGGCCGCCACCCAACTCGGTTTCGCCGTGGCGCAGCAGGTCCAGGCGCAAGGTCATGCCGGGCGATCCGCCACGGCGGCTTCGGCAAATGTCGCCATCTGCCCGTGCATGTCACAGGCCAGGCGCAACAGCGGCACGGCCAACGCCGCGCCACTGCCCTCGCCCAGGCGCAGGCCGAGGTCGAGCAGCGGTTCGGCGCCGAGGGTTTCCAGCACATGGCGATGGCCGGGCTCGGCGCCGCGATGGCTGAACAGCAGCCATGGCCGGCACTCGGGATTGAGGCGCACCGCCACCAGCGCGGCGACGCTGCAGATGAACCCATCCACCAGCACGGCGACGCCCTGCTGGGCGCAGGCCAGGTACGCCCCAGCCAACGCGGCAATCTCAAAACCGCCGAGGTTGAACAGGGTCTGCAACGGGTCGTTGTTCTGGGCTGCGTGCAGCGCCAGCGCTCGCTCGATCACCAGGGCTTTGTGATTGACGCCCGCTGCGTCCAAGCCGGTGCCGGGGCCGACCAGATGGGCCACCGGACAATCGAGCAAGGCACAGGCCAGGGCGCTGGCCGCCGTGGTGTTGCCGATGCCCATTTCACCGCCGATAAACAATCGGCTTCCGGCGGCGATAGCGCGCTCCACACTGTCGCGCCCGGCCCGCAAGGCTTGCTCGCCTTGGTCCTCGGTCATCGCCGGGCCGTGGACGAAGTTTGCAGTGCCGGGGCCGACATTCAGATGCCGTACGCCGGGCAGGTCCAGCGAAGGCGTTACGGTGCCCAGATCCACCACTTCCAGCGAGGCGCCCAACTGCCGCGCCAGGACGCTGATGGCCGCGCCGCCGCTGACGAAGTTGAGCAGCATCTGCCCGGTGACTTCCTGAGGGAAGGCCGACACACCTTCGGCCACCACGCCGTGGTCACCGGCGAAGATCGCGATGGAAACGGCGTCCAGGCGCGGCTTGACCTGCCCTTGCAGCCCCGCCAATTGCACCGCAACCGTTTCCAACTGCCCAAGGGAGCCAGCCGGTTTGGTCAGTTGTTGCTGACGGGCCGCAGCCTGTTCCAAGGCCTGGGTGTCGAGAGGCTTGCACGGGTCCAGCCACCAGCGGTGATTCATAACGCAGTACCTTTGAGAGTCAGGGGCAGGCCGGCGACGGTCAGCACGACGCGCTGACAACGTTCGGCCAAGGCTTGATGCAGCCAACCGGCTTCATCGACATAACGGCGAGTCAACTCGCCCAGCGGCACGACGCCCATGCCGGTTTCGTTGCTGACAAAAATGATTTCACCGGGCAGCGCGGCGAGGCTGTCCAGCAGGGCCTCGCGTTCGGCGTTCAGTTGTTCGGGGTTGTCGAGCATCAGCAGGTTGGTCAGCCACAGGGTCAGGCAGTCGACCAGCAGGCAACGGCCAGGTGCGGCGTGTTCTCGCAGCACTCGGGCCAGGGCCAGCGGTTCTTCCACCAGCGCCCATTCGGCCGGGCGCCGGGCACGGTGCTGCGCGACGCGGGCGTTCATCTCGCCGTCCAGGGGTTGGCTGGTGGCGATGTAGGTCACCGGCAAGCCGGTGTCCGTCGCGAGTTTTTCAGCCAGGCGACTCTTGCCGGAGCGGGCGCCGCCGAGGATGAGTTGGAGCATGGTGTCTTACCTTTCAAATAGGCGGTGTTGCTGCCGGCCTCATCGCGAGCAGGCTCGCTCCCACATTGGGCTCAGGGTGTATCTGAAATTCATGCTCACCAGCGATCCCTGTGGGAGCGAGCCTGCTCGCGATAGGGCCAGCACAGTCAACCTAGATCCCACAAAGCTCACGCAAGACCCCAACATCCAGATGCTGCTCCACCAGGTCCGCCAACCGCTCGATGTCCCGCTCGCGCAACCCGTGGTAATCCACCGTCTGCACATCCGCCAATCCCGCCCAGCGCAACAACGCGCTGCAGGCCGCGGGCGATTCGAACAGTCCATGCAGGTAGGTGCCGAAAATCTGCCCATCGGGGCTCTGGGCGCCGTCACAACGGCCATCGTCCAACTGCACCGCTGGGTTTTCCAAGGCTGGGCCTGTGGTCACGCCCGCGTGGATCTCATAGCCGCTGACCTCGGCGTCTTCCAGAGTAAGCCGTCCTCGCACATTGCGCAGTTGCTTCTCGCATTCCAGCGTCGTTTCAAAGCCCAGCAAACCCAGGCCGGCACTGGAGCCCGCCGCACCTTCAAGGCCCAACGGGTCGTGGACGTACTGGCCGAGCATCTGCAGACCGCCGCAGATGCCCATCAATTTTCCGCCATAGCGCAGATGACGTTGGATTGCGTTTTCCCAGCCGTTGGCGCGCAGATAGGCCAAGTCGCTGCGCACGCTTTTCGAACCGGGCAGGATGATCAGGTCGGCGGGCGGAATGGCCTGGCCGGGGCCGATGAATTGCAGATCGACCTGGGGGTGCAGGCGCAGCGGGTCGAAGTCGGTGTGATTGCTGATGCGTGGCAAAACCGGCACCACCACCTTGAGCACCTGTTCGGCCTTGTCGGTCTGGCGCTGGTCGAGGCCATCTTCGGCTTCCAGGTGCAGATCCATGACGTAGGGCAACACGCCGAGCACCGGTTTGCCGGTGCGCGCCTCCAGCCAGTCGAGGCCTGGTTGCAGCAAGGCGATGTCACCGCGAAAGCGGTTGATGATGAAGCCCTTGACCCGCGCCTGTTCACTTGGCGAGAGCAATTCCAGGGTGCCGACCAGATGGGCGAACACCCCGCCGCGATTGATGTCGGCGATCAGCAGCACCGGGCAGTCCACCGCCTCGGCAAAGCCCATGTTGGCAATGTCGCCAGCGCGCAGGTTGATCTCCGCCGGCGAGCCTGCGCCTTCCACCATCACCACCGGATAGGCGGCGCTCAAACGGGCGTGGGAGGCCAGCACCGCTTGCATGGCGATGGCTTTGTAATCGTGATAGGCCACAGCGTTCATGGTGGTGACGGCGCGGCCATGGATGATCACCTGGGCGCCGGTATCGCTGTTGGGCTTGAGCAACACCGGGTTCATGTCGGTGTGCGGTTCGAGCCCGGCAGCCTGGGCCTGCACCGCCTGGGCGCGGCCGATCTCGCCGCCGTCGGCCGTTACCGCACTGTTGAGGGCCATGTTCTGTGGTTTGAACGGCACTACGCCGACGCCCTGGCGCCGGACCCAGCGGCACAGCGCCGTCACCAGGGTACTTTTGCCGGCATCGGAGGTGGTGCCTTGCACCATCACAGTGGTCATGGGTGGTCCTTGGCGTAGGCGTCGAATGCTTGGTCCAGACGCTGGAATTGGGCGCCGTCGGCCGGCAGCCCGAAACGCAAACTGCTGTTGTTCGCGAACAGCCGCAGCAGGATGCCGCGACGGGCCATGAAATCGTGAAGCTCGTGGGCACGTTCGGTGACCAACCATTGGAACAGTGCGCAACTGCCGTGGGGCTTGAAGCCGTGGCGCTCCAATAGCCGCGAAAGACGCTGGCTGGCTTCTTCGCACCGTTGACGCTGGCGGGCATGGGCGGCAGTGTCCAGCAGGCAAGCCTGGCCGAGCACCCGGGTCGGCCCGCTGACGGCCCATGGCCCGACCTGTTCGGCAAGCAACCGCAGCAAATGCCGCTCGGCCAGGACAAACCCCAGGCGCACCCCGGCCAGGCCAAAAAACTTGCCGAACGAGCGCAACACAATCAGCCCGACCTGATGGGCCTGGGCGGCCAGGCTCAGGTGCGGCGTGACATCCATGAAGGCTTCATCCACCACCAACCAACCACCGCGCTGGGCCAGGCGCGCATGCCAATCGAGCAGACGCTCGGGGTCCAGGCTCAGCCCCGTGGGGTTGTTCGGGTTGACCACCACCAGCACGTCGAGGTTGTCGAGAAAGAAATCCACTTCGGCTTCCAGCACTTCGCGCACGATGTAACCACTGCGCCGCCAGGCTTCGGCGTGTTCGGCGTAGCACGGCGACAGCACGCCGACCTTGCCGGCCCGCCGCAGACGCGGCAACAGTTGGATCGCCATCTGCGAACCGGCCACCGGCAGCACCTGGGATGCACCGTAGTAATCGCAGGCGGCCTGTTCCAGGCCGTCATCGGTTTCCGGCAGGCGCGCCCAGGCCCGCTGGGGAATCGTCGGGACGTCGAACGGCCACGGCGCCAGGCCGCTGGACAAGTCGAGCCAGTCGGCTTCAGCGATTGCGTATTGCAAGGCTGCGTTGCGCAAGCGGCCACCGTGCTCAAGCATAAAACTCAGCTCCCAGGCAAAGGATCAGCAGCCACAACCATACCCCGCGCTGCACCAGTTGCCAGCCACGATCGATGGAATCGGCACTTGCCGGTACGCCTTCGCCCAACGGCGGACGCTGGTGCAGTTCGCCGTGATAAACCGCCGCCCCGCCCAACTCGACAGCCAGCGCACCGGCACCGGCAGCCATGACCGGCCCGGCGTTCGGGCTGTCCCAAGTCGGGCCTTGGGTACGCCAGCACTTCAAGGCCAGTCGGGTTTTTCCCAGCAGTGCGTAGGTCAATGCCACGAGGCGCGCCGGAATATAGTTAAGCAGGTCATCGATCTTCGCCGCCGCCCAACCGAAGCGCTCGAAGCGTTCGTTGCGATAGCCCCACATCGCGTCGAGGGTGTTGCTCAGGCGGTACAGCACCACGCCGGGCGCGCCCGCCACGGCGAACCAGAACAGCGCGGCGAACACCGCATCGCTGCCATTTTCCAGCACCGACTCGGTGGCGGCCCGGGCCACCGCCGTTTCGTCCAGCTCGGCAGTCTCGCGGCTGACCAGATAGCCCACCCGCTTGCGCGCCTCGTTCAGATCGCCGCTGCGCAGCGCCCTGGCGACGGGTTCGACATGCTCACCCAGGCTGCGCAGGCCGAGAGCGCAATACAGCGCAAGGATTTCCACCAGCCAGCCCACCATCGGCGCCCAGGACAGGGCGGTCGCCAGCAAGGTCAACGGCACCACGGCGATGAACCACGCAGTCACCCCATGGCTGCGCCAGCCGCGTCCGCCGGCATTGAAACGTTGTTCGATGCGATCGGCAAAGCCACCGAATGCCACCAGCGGATGCCAGCGCCGGGGCTCGCCCAGCAGCGCATCCAGCGCCACTGCGGCGGCACTGAGCAAGGCGACACTCATGGGCTGACTCCCCAACGGTTTTCATACAGCAGTTCATGCAATGGACGCGGTTGCGCCCAGCCTTCCAAGGCGAGCATCGGCGCCGGGTAGAAGCCTTCGACCGGGCCCAGGCACAGGATTGCCAGGGGCTTGGCGCCGGTGGGCAAGCCCAGCAGATCGGCCAGGGCCTGGGGTTCGAACAGCGACACCCAGCCCATCCCCAGCCCTTCGGCACGGGAGGCCAGCCATAGGTTCTGGATAGCGCAGGACAGTGAGGCGAGGTCCATTTCCGGCAGGGTCCGCCGGCCGAAGATGTGCCGCTCGCGGTCGTCCATCAACGCCGCCACCAGCACTTCGGCGCAATCGTTGATGCCTTCGACCTTGAGTTTCATGAATTCATCACTGCGCTCGCCCAGGGCATCGGCGGTACGAATGCGTTCTTGCTCCACCAGTTGGCGGATCTGGCCACGCAGGGCGCGGTCGCTGATGCGGATGAAGCGCCACGGTTGCATCAGGCCCACGCTCGGCGCCTGGTGCGCGGCTTCCAGCAGACGGCGCAGCAGGGCCGGCTCGACCGTGCCGCCGCTGAAATGCCGCATGTCGCGGCGCTCGGCGATGGCGCGGTAGATGGCGTCGCGTTCGGCCTGGGAGAAGGCGGTGTCTGTCATGGCCGCATCGCGAGCAGGCTCGCTCCCACATTGGGCTGCTGTTCACCCTGAGTTTGCGGTTCACCATTGGACTGGGGTGCACCACCGGATTGGTGTGCACCATTGGTTTGAGGTGCACCACCGGATTGGTGTGCACCATTGGTTTGAGGTGCACCGTTCCCTGTGGGAACGAGCCTGCTCGCGATAGCGGTCTCAAGGTCTGGCGCAAACAGCGCGGCAATCGCACGCGGATTCGAAGGAAAGTAAAAATGCACATAGGAGGCCGTCATCCGCCCCTCCCGAAACACCGCCTCTGCGCCGCGTCCCCCGTTGGGACTGTGCCCACGGGCAATCGGCTCAAGCTCCGTGCTGGTCAACGAATGATGATAAGTGTGCCCGCGCAGGGTGCCTTCCGGCAGTTCCACCGATTGCAGCGCCAAGGCCGCCAGGCGTTTTTGCATCTGCGCCTCACCGGCCAGCAAACCCAGCAGTTCAGCACGGGTCCCTTCGACGTCGGTCAATGAGTCCAGCAGGTACAGCATGCCGCCACACTCGGCGAGCAACGGCTTGCCGGCTGCATGGTGAGCTCGGATCGCCGCCAGCATCGGCGCATTTTCGGCCAACGCAACGTGATGCAGCTCGGGGTAACCGCCAGGCAGGTAAAGACTATCGGCCTCGGGCAGTTCGGTGTCATGGATCGGCGAAAAGAAGTGCAATTGCGCGCCCATGGCCCGCAGCAGATCGAGACTGGCGCCGTAGGTGAAGGCAAACGCCTCGTCGCGGGCAACGGCGATGCGTACACCGTCGAGCAACGGCTCGGGTTGGATCACCTCAGGGGCCGCGAATTCGACGGCGGGCGGCAACGCGACCTCACAACTGGCGGCCAAGGCATCGGCGGCGGCATCGAGGCGCAGGTCCAGGTCGTTCAATTCGCCGGCCTGGACCAGGCCGAGGTGGCGGCTGGGCAATTCGATGCCGGTTTCCCGCGACAGCGCACCGTACCAGCGCAGGCCTTCGGTCAGGCTGCCTTCGAGCAATTGCGCGTGGCGCAGGGTGCCGACCCGATTGGCCAGGACCCCGGCGAACGGCAAGTCCGGTTGATATCGCGCCAGGCCCAGGGCCAGGGCGCCGAAGGTCTGGGCCATGGCCGTGCCGTCGATCACCGCCAGCACCGGCACGCCGAAGTGCCGCGCCAGATCGGCGCTGGACGGCGTGCCGTCGAACAACCCCATCACCCCTTCGATCAGGATCAGGTCGGCATCGGCGGCGGCTTCCCACAGCAGCCGGCGACTTTCCTGTTCGCCGACCATCCACATGTCCAACTGATAGACCGGCGCGCCGCTGGCTCGCTCCAGGATCATCGGGTCGAGAAAATCCGGGCCGCACTTGAACACACGTACCTTGCGCCCCTGGTTGCGATGCAACCGGGCCAACGCGGCGGTGACGGTGGTCTTGCCCTGCCCCGAGGCAGGGGCGGCGATCAACACCGCCGGACAATGGCGGCGGGTCATGACGGCATCACTCACAGTTCGACGCCTTTCTGCGCCTTGATACCGGCCTGGAAGGCGTGCTTGATCATGCCCATTTCGGTCACGGTGTCGGCCAGCTCGATCATCTCAGGCTTGGCGCCGCGCCCGGTCACGACCACATGCTGCATCGGCGGACGCGCCTGCAGATCGCTGAGGACTTGATCAAGATCGAGGTACCCGTGCTTGAGGGCGATGTTCAGCTCATCAAGCACCACCAGGCCGGTGGCCGGATCACTGAGCAATAGCCGCGAGACGGCCCAGGCCGCTTCGGCGGCGGCGATGTCACGCTGGCGGTCCTGGGTTTCCCAGGTGAAGCCTTCGCCCATCACATGAAAACGCACCTGCTCCGGGAAGCGGCGGAAAAACAATTCTTCACCGGTACTGTTGCGGCCCTTGATGAACTGCACAACACCGCATTGCATACCGTGGCCCATGGCCCGCGCCAACATGCCAAATGCCGAGCTGCTCTTGCCCTTGCCGTTGCCGGTCAGCACCAGCAACAGGCCGCATTCATTCGGGGCGTTGGCGATGCGCTCGTCGATCACGGCTTTCTTGCGCAGCATGCGCGCCAGGTGGCGTTCGTCGCGATCAGGCGTATCGGTCATGGGGAGCTCTCCGTTGGGATTGAAACGGCGGGCAGGCAAAAAAACGACGGCAAGGCGCCTGGCATCGCCCACCGTGATGCCGTTGGATGGATCAGGCCGGTCTCCGGGCTCATGAGCGGCGTATGCCGGGTTACGCGCCTTCCCATGTCCTTGGACACAGTGGCTTGTGGGCAACCTTGACTCATTTACCGTTGCGGGGGCAGCGCCGGGTTTGTCTGCACTCACCGGCTTCCCTGTTTCACTTTGTCGATCGGGATCACAAAGCACCTGAAACAAGCCGCGAAGGTTAGAGGGTTAGGGGTGGAGCGTCAATTAAAGCCGCCGCCGGACATTGGCCCGGATCAATAAAGTGGCGCCAATCTTGTGTCAGGCTACGGCAAGTGATATCAAAGAGACATTACGACCCGATATCACAAGAATAAGAGGGCAACTGGCATGCAAGGCATGATCATCAGCAATCCGAAACTGGAGTTCCTGCGTCCGATGCTGGAGCGTTGGTTCGACTGTATCGACCGCTACAACGCAGTGCGTGGCGATAATGACACCCCTTACTGGTTCGATGAGCGCGCCAACCTCGGCCTGCTTTCCGCTGCGGCGTGGATGGCCGAGATGGTCACCCTGCAAAACGCCCCGACCCGCAAGCAGAACGAAGAAGGCGAACGCAACGTCAGCGCCGATCTGTTCATCGCCAGCACCGAAGAGCGCGCCTTCATCCAGGCCACCCAGCGCTGGCCCAAGGTCAGCAACCTGAACCTGACCCAGCCGCTGTCGGAAGCCGCCAGTGACGCCAAGCGCATCAGCTATGCCAGCGACCTGAAGCTGGGCTGCCTGTTCGTCGCGCCGCAAAAAGCCCAACAGAGCGCCACGCCAGAAGAGTTGCAAGACATGCTCGACGACTTGCAGAAGGAAAACACCTGCGCCGTGGCCTGGTATTTCCCCTATGCCTACCGCAAGTTGCGCAACGAGAGCGGCCACTATCATCCGGGCATCGCCGTGCTGTTCAAGCAGGCCCACGGCTGACGCCACCCACAAGGTTCCGGGATGGCCACAGGTTGAACCATCCCGGGTCTACGCTTCTCTATGAATAACCACGTGCATTCATAGGGAAGCCAGCATGTTCAAGCCACCTCATCTTCTGATCGTCGCCCTCGCCGCCGGGCTCGTCGCCTGTGGCGAGTCGTCGACCCTGCAGGTTTCCGACGGCACCGGCCCGACGCCGAAACTGCCGGAGCCGAACAAGACCCTGATTCCTACCGTCAACATCGCCGAAGCCGTCGGCTGGCCCCAAGGCGCCAAGCCAACTCCGGCCCAAGGCCTGCAAGTAGCCGCTTTCGCCGAAGGCCTGGACCATCCGCGCTGGCTCTACGTGCTGCCCAACGGCGATGTGCTGGTGGCCGAGACCAACGCACCACCCAAGCCGGACGACGCCAAGGGCATCCGCGGCTGGGTGATGAAGAAAGTCATGGGCCGCGCCGGCGCCGGCGTACCCAGCCCCAACCGCATTACACTGCTGCGCGACAGCGATCACGACGGCATTGCCGAAACCCGCACGGTGTTCCTGGAGAACCTGAACTCGCCGTTCGGCATGACCCTGGTAGGCAACGATCTGTACGTTGCCGACACCGACCGACTGATCCGCTTTCCCTACAAGGAAGGCGACACGCAGATCAAGGCAGAGCCGACCAAGGTTGTCGATCTGCCTGGCGGCACCCTCAACCATCACTGGACCAAGAACGTGATCGCCAGCCGGGACGGCAGCAAGCTGTACGTCACCACGGGTTCGAACAGCAACGTCGCGGAAAATGGCATGGAGGCCGAAGAAGGGCGTGCGGCGATCTGGGAGGTCGATCGCGCCAGCGGCCAGCACCGTATTTTCGCCTCGGGGCTGCGCAACCCCAACGGCCTGGCCTGGGAACCGCGCAGCGGCGCGCTGTGGACCGCCGTGAACGAGCGGGATGAGATCGGCAGCGACCTGGTGCCCGACTACATTACATCGGTCAAGGACGGCGCCTTCTATGGCTGGCCCTACAGCTATTACGGGCAGAATGTCGATGTCCGAGTCGAGCCGCAGAACCCGGCAATGGTCGCCAAGGCCATCGCCCCGGATTATGCCGTTGGCCCTCACACCGCCTCGCTGGGCCTGACCTTTGCCGAAGGCAGCAGCCTACCCGCGCCGTTCACTGAAGGCGCCTTCATCGGGCAGCATGGCTCCTGGAACCGTAAGCCTCACAGTGGTTATAAAGTGATTTTCGTACCGTTCAACGGCGGCAAGCCGGCTGGCCAACCAGTGGATGTGCTGACCGGGTTCCTCAACGCAGACGAAAAAGCCCAGGGCCGGCCGGTGGGCGTGGTGATTGATAAGCAGGGCGGACTGTTGGTGGCGGATGATGTGGGGAACAAGATTTGGCGGGTGTCGGGTAAGTAATCGGCTTTTGAGATAACCCCGTGGCGAGGGAGCTTGCTCCCGCTGGGCTGTGCAGCAGACCCTTTTTTGTGAGCGCTTCGCACTCAAGCGGGAGCAAGCTCCCCCGCCACAAAATCCATCAGGGATGTGACGAGTCGTCAGGGATTACGCGCCAGATGCTCCGGCTGCAGCACCCGCTTGGCGCTCAGATAGGCCTTCTGCCAATAGGCCTTGGACAGGCTGTCGAGCTTGACCGTGCCGCCGGTAGCCGGTGCATGGACAAAGCGCCCCTCCCCCACATAAATCCCGGCATGACTGACCTGGGAGCCGCCATTGGTAGCGAAGAAAATCAGATCACCAGTCTGCAAGGCGTCCTGGCCAACATCTGGCGCACGCATACTGATCATCTCGCGCGTGGAGCGCGGCAGGGAAATACCGGCGGCATCGCGGTAGACGTAGCCGATCAGGCCACTGCAATCAAAACCTGAATCCGGCGTGTTACCGCCCCAGCGATAAGGCGTCCCGACCAGGCCAAGCGCTCGAAAAAGCACATCTTCAGCCGCTGGGGAAAAGGGTTGCGAGGGTGCAAAGACCACGGGGGCCCGTACCGGTGCGGGCGGTGGTGTGCGACTGGCGCAAGCGCTGAGCAGCGCTGCGAGACACATGAGGGCGAAGCGGGCCGACGTCGACATATGCAGAACAATCCTGATCTGGATGCGGCTTTTTCTGCCGTGGGCGTGAAAACAGATCCGCCCGCGAAATACGCAGGCGGATTGCCATCAATCAATGATCAAGGATTCTAGCGGCTGTAAGGCAAACTTCAAGTAAGACTTTAAGTTTGCCTTACAAACTGTGCGCTTACTTGCGAGCGGTGACCACGGTCGGTGCCATGGCGAGGGCGCGCTTGGCTTCGATGAAGGTCTTGCTCCAGTAGCTGTCACCCAGGCTATCGATTCGCACGCCACCGCTGCGGCGGCTGCTGGAATGGATGAACTGGTTGTCGCCCAGGTAGATGCCGGCGTGACTGACGCGCCCGCGACGGCCGCTGGTGCTGAAGAACAGCAGGTCACCGGGTTCCAGCTGATTGCGCGCTACCAATGGGGCGTTCACGTTGATCATTTCCCGCGTCGACCGAGGCAGGCTCATGCCGGCCTCTTCGCGGAACAGGTAGCCAATGAAACCGCTGCAATCAAAGCCGGCTTCAGAGGTGCCACCAAAGCGATAGCGGGTGCCGATCAGCGACATGCCACGCTCCAGGATGCTGTCGGCCAGCACCGGAAGTTGGTAAGGCTTGTTGCCGGCGAAGGCTGCCAGCTCTTTGTCGTCGGCCATTTCTTCCTGGAAGGACACGGAGGAAGACTGGGCGGTAACGGTGTTCTGAACCTGTGGTTGTTGTACTTGCTGGGACACTGGAGAGTGGGCAGCGCAACCGAACAACAGGGTAACGAGTGCGAGAGGCACGAGGGGTGCGAAGCGATTTAGCATGGGCACGACCGTGGCTGAGTAGTAAAGATGGCGAGACTATGCCCTCTATCAACCTCATTTGCAAATTCAATCGATGAAAATGTGACTTCCCGGTTTTGCGTTTACATCTAAGCGCTTAAGCCCATTTTGAATGTCACGTGGCCTGCAACCCACTGTGGCGAGGGAGCTTGCTCCCGCTGGGCTGCGCAGCAGACCCTTTTCTGTGAGCGCTTCGCACTCAAGCGGGAGCAAGCTCCCTCGCCACAAAAGCGGGCCCCAACAAGCTTTCACCAGCCCAGGGTTTCTTTCAAAAAAGGAATAGTCAGCTTGCGCTGAGCCTGGAGGGAAGCCTGGTCGAGACGTTCGAGCAATTCGAACAGCGCGCTCATGCTGCGGGTGCCTCGGGTCAGAATGAAATGCCCGACCTCATCGGTCAGGTGCAGTCCACGCCGAGACGCGCGCAACTGCAATGCCCGGAGTTTGTCTTCATCGGACAGCGGGCGCATCTGGAAAATCAGCGCCAGGGTGAGGCGAGACTTGAGATCCGCCAGTTTGATCGGCAGCTCCCGTGGCGACGTCGAGGCGGCAATCAGCAGGCGCCGACCGCTGTCGCGCAAGCGATTGAACAGATGGAACAGCGCCTCTTCCCAGTCAGCCTTGCCGGCAACAGCCTGGAGATCGTCCAGGCACACCAGTTCGTACTGTTCAAGGTTGTCGAGGATTTCCACCCCGCGATCCAGCAACTCTGCCAGCGGCAGGTATACCGCCGGTTCGCCCATCTGCTCGAACCGCAGGCACGCGGCCTGCAACAGATGCGTGCGCCCTACCCCGTGCTTGCCCCACAGGTAGATCAGACTCTCGGTCCAACCGGCGTCGGCTTCGCAGAGCCGCTCGACATAGCCGAGTGCTGCGGCATTGGCGCCTGGGTAGTAGTTGATAAAGGTGGCGTCATCACGCAGACGCACACCTAGGGGCAGCTGAATCGGTTCCATGCTGGCTGAACGGCTGCGGGGAGCCGTGAGTGACCTCTGTGTGAAGTTAGCAAAGTCTATACCCGTGACGCGGACCGCACAATGCACCGGACCCCAAGCAAAATCAAAGGTTTGCAGCGACAACCCGGGCGAGCGACGGTTTTCCTGGCGTTCCCGCTACAGCTCGGGGTCTTCGGTGCCGCTGTAGATGTCCGAATCCTTGTACAGATCGTGCATGTGCCGCACCAGCACCATGATCACCGCCGCCACCGGCAGCGCCAGCAGGATCCCGGTGAAGCCGAACAACTCGCCGCCCGCGAGGATCGCGAAGATCACCGCCACAGGATGCAGGCCGATCCGGTCGCCCACCAGCAACGGCGTCAGCACCATGCCTTCCAGCGCCTGGCCCACCATGAACACCGCGACGATGCCAATCATGGGGTACAGGTCGCCACCGAACTGGAACAACCCGGCAATCAACGCCGCGCCAATCCCGATTACAAAGCCCATGTACGGCACGATGGCCGCCAGCCCGGCGATCATGCCGATCAGCAGCCCCAGCTCCAGCCCCACCAGCATCAGCCCGGCGGCATAAATGAAGCCCAGCGCCACCATCACCAGCAATTGCCCGCGCACGAATGCCCCCAACACCTCGTGGCACTCACCGGTCAGACTCATGATGTGTGCTTCACGATGACGCGGCAGCAGGCTGCGGATCTTGGCCATCATCAGGTCCCAGTCCCGCAACAGATAGAACGCCACCACCGGAATCAATACCAGGTTCGCCAGCCAGCCAATCAGCGCCAGGCTCGAGGCCGTGGCCTGGCTCAAGACCACGCCGACGATATCGGTGGTCTGGCCCATGTGCTCGCTGATGGCGGCCTTGACCTTGTCGAATTTCCAGAAACCGTCCGCCAGCCCCAGCTTCGCCTGCACCCACGGCACGGCAACGTGCTGCAACCAATCGAGCATCTGTGGCGCCAGCTCATACAGGCGCACCAGTTGCTTGGCGAGCATCGGTATCAACACCAGCAACAGGGCGCTGACGATCAAGGTGAACAGCGCAAATACCGCCACGACGCCCCAGGTCCGTGACAGGCCGAGTTTCTCCAGGCGATCCACCACCGGATCGAACAGATAGGCCAACAGCAGCGCAACCAGGAACGGTGTAAGGATCGGATGCAGCAGATAGATAAACGCGATCAGCAGGGCCACCCCACCCAACCAGAACCAACGCCGCGTATCGCCCATGAACCACTCCTAGCTATAGAGAGAAAGAAAACTACCAACGGAACCGCAAGCTGGCCGCCGGGGCCGGCGCAGGCGTCGCCACCGGGGTCGAGCCATCGGCGGCAGGCTGGGCCGCCGGCGCGGGTGCGACAGGCTCACCGGCCGGGACTTCCTGGAGCTTCGCCAGGGCCAGTTGCGCCTTCAGCTGTTCGGCGCTGCCATTGACCCGATAGACGATCTGGTCGCCATCGACCCATTGCAATTGCCCACCGAACGGCTCGAGCAAGCGTCCAAGCGCGGCGTAGCGCTCAAGGTTCATGCCCTGCACTTGCAGCAACTGTTCAGTCGCCACGCCCGGCTTGGCCACGAAACGCGGTGCGAGGCGCTGGTTCACCGCCAGCATGACAGCATCGGCCAGCGCGGCGGCGTCGGCGCCCTGGGCCGTGCCCTGCTCACGCTGATCGCCCAGCCACAGGCGCCAGGTCCCGTGCCATTGGCCACCTTCTTCCTTGGCATGGACCGCCAGCAAGGCATCGGCCGCGTATCGCTCCGACGCATCGCGCAGCGGCGCCGGGTCGCTGCCTTCCAGGTTCGGCGCCGTGGCGACTATCTGCTCGCTCAAATCCGCCAGCGGCAGGTGCAACGCCAGGCCCCGATGTTGCGCGGCACGGCGCAGCGGCGCGGCGCTGGCCTGACCGTCACCCACCAGGCTTGAACCCTCGGCCGAATCGTTCAGCCACCAACCGAGGATCGACGGTCGGTTCGCACTCCACAGCGACAGCCCGGCGGAGCGCAAGGCCCGGTCGGTGCTCGCCGGGTCGAAGTCCACCTTGAGGCTCTCGGGCGGGCCGGCATCGTAGCCGTATTGCAGAATGATCTGTTGCGGGTCCTTGCGGATCGCCGCCAGGCCTGGGTTCTGCGCGGCCTTGGCGTCGCCGGTCAGGCGCAGCACCAGCGTATCGAGGGCGCGCAATGTCGCCTGGTTACGCTCTTCCGGCGTCTGGTTGCTGACCGGTTCGAGCACTTGATAAAGGCCATTGACGGTTTCGGCCTGGCTCGCCAGGCTGATCAGCGACAGACAACCCACAGACAAGAATTTGAACAAACGCATGGAAGATTCCCGGACGTAACGGCTGGAACAGGCCGTGTGAAGAAGATTGAGCATGGCTGTGACCACGGCACCCGGCAAAACATTCACCCACCCGATGCAAGTTTCCCACGGTCATCACCCTCGCCGCTTACCGCTACACCTTATACAGACGCGCCGCGCAGTACCAATATAAGAAATATCGGTTTTTTTCCGTGGATATGTCCCTGCCCGTCGGCGCGAGGATGGCCGCTGCCCCTCAAGCCTGATAAAATCGCGCGCCTTCGCAGACCGGCAATCGCTGGGCAATCGGAATGACTCGTACAACGGTTATTCAATGGTCCGGGCGGTCGGTCGTTACCCAGAAATTCCCCCCTAAAGGCCTGGATCATGAGCAAGCAACCCTCCCTGAGCTACAAGGACGCCGGTGTAGACATCGACGCCGGTGAAGCATTGGTCGAACGCATCAAGAGCGTCGCCAAGCGCACTGCGCGTCCGGAAGTCATGGGCGGCCTGGGCGGTTTCGGCGCCCTCTGCGAGATCCCGGCCGGCTACAAGCAACCGGTGCTGGTCTCGGGCACCGACGGCGTCGGCACCAAGCTGCGCCTGGCATTGAACCTGAACAAGCACGACAGCATCGGCATCGACCTGGTTGCGATGTGCGTGAACGACCTGGTGGTCTGCGGCGCCGAGCCCCTGTTTTTCCTCGATTACTACGCCACCGGCAAATTGAACGTCGACACCGCCGCCCAGGTCGTGACCGGCATCGGTGCCGGCTGTGAACTTTCGGGTTGCTCCCTGGTGGGCGGCGAAACCGCTGAAATGCCTGGCATGTACGAAGGCGAAGACTACGACCTGGCCGGTTTCTGCGTCGGCGTGGTGGAAAAAGCCGAGATCATCGACGGCTCGAAAGTCGCCGCCGGCGATGCCCTGCTCGCCCTGCCGTCTTCCGGCCCGCACTCCAACGGCTACTCATTGATCCGCAAGATCATCGAAGTCTCCGGCGCCGACATCGAGAACACCCAGCTCGACGGCAAGCCGCTGACCGACCTGCTGATGGCTCCGACCCGCATCTACGTCAAGCCACTGCTCAAGCTGATCAAGGACACTGGCGCCGTCAAGGCCATGGCTCATATCACCGGTGGCGGCCTGCTGGACAACATCCCGCGCGTGCTGCCAAAAGGCGCCCAGGCGGTGGTCGACGTGGCGAGCTGGACCCGCCCGGCGGTGTTCGACTGGCTGCAAGAGAAAGGCAACGTCGACGAGACAGAAATGCACCGCGTGTTGAACTGCGGCGTAGGCATGGTGATCTGCGTGGCCCAGGAGCACGTCGAGACCGCCCTGAACGTGTTGCGTGAAGCCGGCGAGCAGCCATGGGTCATCGGCCAGATCGCCACCGCCGCTGAAGGCGCTGCCCAGGTCGAGCTGAAAAACCTTAAGGCGCACTGATGTCCGCAACCTGTGATGTCGTGGTGCTGCTGTCCGGCACCGGCAGTAACTTGCAGGCCCTGATCGACAGCACGCGGACCGGCGACAGCCCGGTCCGCATCCGCGCGGTGATCTCCAACCGCGCCGACGCCTACGGCCTGCAACGTGCCCGGGAGGCGGGAATCGACACCCGCGTCCTGGATCACAAGGCGTTCGAGGGCCGCGAAGCCTTCGACGCCGCGCTGATCGAACAGATCGACACCTTCAATCCGCAGCTGGTCGTGCTGGCTGGCTTCATGCGCATCCTCAGCGCCGGCTTCGTGCGTCACTACCAGGGCCGCCTGTTCAATATCCATCCTTCGCTACTGCCCAAATACAAAGGGTTACACACTCATCAGCGGGCGCTGGAGGCCGGCGACACGGAGCACGGCTGCTCCGTGCACTTTGTCACCGAGGAACTCGATGGCGGGCCACTGGTCGTACAGGCGGTAATACCGGTAGAGTTGCACGACACGCCGCAAAGCCTGGCGCAACGGGTTCACGCCCGCGAGCACCAGATCTACCCGATGGCCGTGCGTTGGTTTGCCGAAGGACGGCTGACCCTCGACGACCGCGGAGCCTCACTGGACGGCCAGTTATTGCCGGCCAGCGGCCACTTGATTCGACACTAGGAGATATTATGCGTCGCGCCCTGCTCTTCGCTTGCGCTCTGCTTGCCCTGCCCCTGGCACAGGCTTCGGAACTTCAACCGTTCTCCGCCAGCTACACCGCCGACTGGAAACAGCTGCCGATGAGCGGCACTGCCGAGCGCAGCCTGACCAAGGAGGCCAACGGCACCTGGAAGCTCAGCTTCAAGGCGTCGATGATGATCGCCAGCCTGACCGAAGAAAGCACCCTGACCCTGGACAAGGACACCTTGCTGCCACAGTCCTACCACTTCGAACGCGGTGGTCTGGGCAAAGCCAAGAAGGCCGACCTGGACTTCGACTGGAACGCCAAGATGGTCACCGGCACCGATCGCGGCGACGCGGTCAAGCTGCCACTCAACCGTGGCATGGTCGACAAGTCCACCTACCAACTGGCCCTGCAGCACGACGTCGCGGCCGGCAAGAAAAGCATGAGTTATCAGGTGGTCGACGATGGTGAAGTCGACACCTACGACTTCCGCGTGCTGGGTTCGGAAAAAGTCGAGACCAAGGCCGGCCAGATCGACGCGATCAAGGTCGAGCGCGTGCGCGATCCGACACAAAGCAAACGCATCACGGTGCTCTGGTTCGCCAAGGACTGGGACTACCTGCTGGTGCGCCTGCAACAGGTCGAGACCGATGGCAAGGAGTACAACATCATGCTCCAGGACGGTACGGTCAACGGGAAGGCTGTGAAAGGCAGCTGATCCACACTGGCAATAAGAAGCCCCGCCGATGCGGGGCTTCTTATTGCCCGGATTTCAAGCCCGCCCTATCGGCGCAAATAGAAAATAAGCGTCATGCACCCTTTAATAAGAGCCGGGTTAATTCAAGGCAACGCGGAACGCCAAACAACAACGCAACTCAATTTTCCGTCATCATATTTATCCGGGTCATTTTTTTCCACAAGCATAACCCCCTTGACTACAATTGAGCCGTCCAAAGCATCCTTCAACTCCCTGAGATTTATCCGACGAGTAGTAGTAGGATGAATAATTGTCTTTATTTTAAAATACCAATTATGGCCCGAATCATCGCATTTTTTATCATCAAATCGTATCACTGTGGCCGAAGGTACATTTTCAAGCATAAAATACCTCGCCTCGTCATTCGTACAATCAGTACCTCCCATATTAAAATATTGCGCGTCAGTGGTCTCTTTAATTTCTAACGCACAAGACTTGCCGCCCCCATCTTCATTTGCAGATAGTTTAATCACCCCCTTCGGCATATCTGCTTGCACTGATGAGTTAGTAATTGCGCAGCCGGCTAGAAGCATAAAGCCAATAACCAATGCTTTAAGCATATTCATAATATGACTCCTTGATCACCACTCTGCCATGGACCTCCCCGGCTGCTTCATATCGAAAACAGTTCAAGCATCGCCAGGCACCATCAAACACACCCCATCGCACCACGCCGGATGGAAGTAAACAGGGTTTTGAGGGGCGGGGTAACTGTCAAAGTTGACAGGTGCACCTAAAAATCTGATCAAATGGACTTTCGCCGTATCATGAAACCTTCTTCATGAACACCATCTGCGACCAAACGCCGCGCCCTGCCTGGCCTGCGGCATTGTTGCGATTTTCATGAAAACTTCTTAACGCTTCCAGGCATTTACTTAGCTGGCTATCCAAATCTATAACAAAGTCCTGCACACGCCTTGCTGCAGATGACCGAGATTGGAGTTAGCAAGATGACAGTGAAAGTAAATGAACGCGATGATGCCCACATGTCTCACGAAGCCATTGCCGCCGGGATCCGGATCTGGGATGTGCGTCAGCAGGATCTGCTGGTGGGGATGTTTCACTCCGAGACGGAGGCGAACCGCTATAGAGACGAGCTGGAGTGCCAGGAACGGCAGCGCTCGGGTGAGACAGTAGAATCCTGAACGATGCGCAAACCCGTGGCGAGGGAGCTTGCTCCCGCTGGGCTGCGTAGCAGCCCTTCTTGGTTGAGTGCTTCGCACTCAAGCGGGAGCA
This sequence comes from Pseudomonas sp. SMV71, assembly GCF_052042015.1. Taxonomy (NCBI): domain Bacteria; kingdom Pseudomonadati; phylum Pseudomonadota; class Gammaproteobacteria; order Pseudomonadales; family Pseudomonadaceae; genus Pseudomonas; species Pseudomonas sp. SMV71. Next base: position 58,655 of record NZ_JBKGGU010000009.1, read on the forward strand.
AGCTCCCTCGCCACAGTTCGTTTCAAGCTGCCGGATCTACCACATCAAATCATCCGGAATCTGATAAGCCGCGTACGGATCATCCGCGTCCACTTCTTCGGTCTGGGTGTTGAGCTGGACGATGCGCTTGGGGTCGCGTTCCTGGATCTTCAGGGCCGCCTCGCGCGGGATCACTTCGTAGCCGCCGGCATGGTGGACGATCGCCAACGAGCCGCTGCTCAGCTTGTTGCGCATCAGGGCATTGACCGAGAGGCGTTTGACCTTCTTGTCATCGACGAAGTTGTAGTAGTCCTCGGTGGTCAGTTTCGGCAGGCGCGAGACTTCGATCAGTTGCTTGATCTGCGCGGCCCGGGCCTTCTGCTCGGCCTTTTCCTGCTGCTGCCGGTTGAGTTCCTGGTCGCGCTTGACCTTCTCGGCCATGGCTTCCTGGGCGGCACGCTGCTGGGAGTCATCGAGTTCGATCTGGCCTTTGTGGGCCAGGCGCTGCTGCTTCTGTTTCTCTTTGCCGACCTGCTTGGCCTGCTTTTGGTTGACCAGCCCTGCTTTGAGCAACTGGTCGCGAAGGGAAAGGCTCATGGTGCTTACTCACTTAGGCAACGGCCTCAGCCACAGCTGGGCAAATTCTTTTCCTGACGTTTGGCTTCGCCCCACAAGGCGTCCAATTCTTCGAGGGTGCAATCTTCCATGGGACGGTGGGTGTCGCGCAATGCCTGTTCGATAAATCGGAATCGTCGCTCGAACTTGCCGTTGGCGCCGCGCAAGGCCGTTTCCGGGTCCACTTTGAGGTGGCGAGCCAGATTAACCGCGCTGAACAGCAGGTCACCGATCTCGTCGCTGATGGCCGCAGAATCATTATCGGCCATGGCTTCAAGCACTTCGTCCAGCTCTTCCCGGACCTTGTCGAGCACCGGCAACGGACCGGGCCAATCGAAACCGACCTGGGCGGCACGCTTCTGCAATTTCGCCGAGCGCGACAGCGCCGGCAACGCAGCCGGCACATCGTCGAGCAACGACAATTGCTCAGGCACCGAGGCTTTTTCGGCACGCTCTTCTGCCTTGATCTCTTCCCAACGCTGCTTGACCTGTTCTTCGCTCAAGCGCGGCAGGTCCATGGGCGCATACAGATCACCGGTAGGAAACACATGGGGATGCCGGCGGATCAGCTTGCGAGTGATGCTGTCGACCACGCCGGCAAATTCGAAGCGGTTTTCTTCCCGGGCCAGTTGGCTGTAATACACCACCTGGAACAATAGATCGCCCAACTCGCCCTGCAAGTGATCGAAATCACCTCGCTCAATGGCATCGGCCACTTCGTAGGCTTCTTCCAGGGTATGGGGGACGATGGTTGCGTAGGTTTGCTTGATGTCCCACGGGCAGCCGTACTGCGGGTCGCGCAGGCGGTTCATCAGGTGGAGCAGGTCTTCGAGGCTGTACATCAATCCATCTCACGACATGAATCCCTGTGGGAGCGAGCCTGCTCGCGATAGCGGTGGGTCAGTCGACAGTGATGCGACTGAGCCGACGCCATCGCGAGCAGGCTCGCTCCCACACCGGACTGTGTTTAACAGTGCCCGCTCACCCCGGCGTCCGATTACGCCGGGTCTCGATGATGTTCGGCAACTGGGAAATCCGTCCCAGCAACCGTCCCAGTGCATCCAGCCCCGGAATTTCGATGGTCAGGGACATCAGCGCAGTGTTGTCTTCCTTGTTCGAGCGGGTGTTGACCGCCAGCACGTTGATCCGCTCATTGAGCAGCACCTGGGACACATCCCGCAGCAGGCCGGAACGGTCGTAGGCGCGGATGACGATGTCCACCGGGTAGGTGAGCACCGGCACCGGGCCCCAACTGACCTGGATGATCCGCTCCGGTTCACGACCGGCCAGTTGCAACACCGAGGCGCAGTCCTGGCGGTGGATACTCACGCCACGCCCCTGGGTGATGTAGCCAACGATCGCATCCCCCGGCAGTGGCTGGCAGCAGCCCGCCATCTGGGTCATCAGGTTGCCCACGCCCTGGATCTGGATATCGCCGCGCTTGCCGGGCTTGTAGCCGGTGGCCTTGCGTGGGATCAGCTCCAGTTGCTCGTTGCCGCGTTCCGGCTCCACCAGTTGCTGGGCCAGGTTGACCAGTTGTGCCAGGCGCAGGTCGCCGGCCCCGAGGGCGGCGAACATGTCTTCGGCGGTTTTCATGTTGGCCTTTTCGGCCAGCTTGTCGAAATCCACCTGCGGCAGGCCCAGGCGACTGAGCTCGCGCTCGATCAGGGTCTTGCCGGCGGCGACGTTCTGGTCGCGGGCCTGCAATTTGAACCAGTGGACGATTTTCGCCCGCGCCCGCGAGGTGGTGATATAGCCCAGGTTCGGGTTTAGCCAGTCGCGGCTCGGCGTGCCGTGCTTGCTGGTGATGATCTCGACCTGCTCACCGGTCTGCAGGCTGTAGTTGAGCGGCACGATCCGCCCGTTGATCTTGGCGCCACGGCAGTTGTGGCCGATCTCGGTGTGGACCCGGTAGGCGAAGTCCAGCGGCGTCGCGCCCTTGGGAAGGTCGATGGCGTGACCGTCGGGGGTGAAGATGTAGACCCGGTCCGGCTCGATATCGACCCGCAGCTGCTCCGCCAGGCCACCGATATCGCCCAGCTCTTCATGCCATTCAAGCACCTGGCGCAACCAGGAGATTTTCTCTTCGTAATGATTGGAGCTGGACTTGACGTCGGTGCCCTTGTATTTCCAGTGGGCGCATACGCCCAGCTCGGCTTCCTCGTGCATGGCGTGGGTGCGGATCTGCACTTCCAGCACCTTGCCCTCGGGGCCGATCACCGCGGTGTGCAGCGAGCGATAGCCGTTTTCCTTGGGGTTGGCGATGTAGTCGTCGAATTCCTTGGGAATGTGCCGCCACAAGGTATGGACGATCCCGAGCGCGGTGTAGCAGTCGCGCATTTCCGGAACCAGCACGCGAACGGCGCGAACGTCGTAGATCTGGCTGAACTCCAGGCCCTTGCGCTGCATTTTGCGCCAGATCGAGTAGATGTGCTTGGCCCGGCCGCTGATGTCGGCTTCCACGCCGGTGGCTTGCAATTCTTCGCGCAGTTGGGTCATCACGTCGGTGATGAAGCGCTCGCGGTCCAGGCGCCGCTCGTGCAGCAGCTTGGCGATCTGCTTGTACTGCTCCGGCTCCAGGTAGCGGAAGGAGAGGTCTTCCAGCTCCCACTTGATATGACCGATGCCGAGGCGGTGGGCCAGGGGCGCATAGATGTCGAACACTTCCCGGGCGACACGATTGCGCTTTTCGTCATCGGCGGCTTTGACGGCACGAATCGCGCAGGTACGTTCGGCGAGTTTGATCAGCGCGACGCGCACGTCGTCGACCATCGCCACCAGCATCTTGCGCAGGTTTTCCACCTGGCCCTGGGTGCCCAGCACCATGGAATGACGCGGGCTGAGACTGGCGCTGATGGCGGCCATGCGCAGCACGCCGTCGATCAGCTTGGCGACCACCGCGCCAAAACGCTGGCTGACCACCGGGAGCTGGATCTGGCCTTCGCGCACGCCACGATAAAGCACGGCGGCCACCAGCGAATCCTGGTCGAGCTTGAGGTCGGCAAGGATCTCGGCAATCTCCAGGCCCGTCTGGAAACTCGAGGTGCCTTCGGACCACAGGTTCTTCGCCGCGTTGTGTTGCTGCTCCGCCTCGCGAGCGAACTCGCAGGCGGCCTTCAAGGCTTCGCGATCCAGTGCCATGTCGATACTGACCGCGTGATCGAGCCAAGCCTCGAGATTGATACTGCCGTCGGTGTTGATCGGCTGGTGTGCTCTCACCTGTACCATCTTTACTTACCTTCCCTACGACGCAGATTCAATGCGTCAACATCGCTGACCTTCGCTGCCCGTGCTCCCGCGCAGGACTGAAGCGGGTTTGCACGAACGGATCAGTCGGACAAGCCATCCTGGCTCGCTTCAAATAACGCCATGGCCTCGACATGCGCCGTCTGAGGAAACATATCGAGAATCCCGGCACGTTTTAACCGGTAGCCCTGCTTGATCAATTCGACCGTATCCCGGGCCAAAGTTGCCGGGTTGCACGATACATAAACCAACCGTCCGGCGCCCAGGGACGCCAGCTTGCGCACCACCTCGAAAGCACCGTCACGGGGTGGGTCCAAGAGTACCGCAGAAAAGCCTTCGCCGATCCATTCGGCCCCTGCCAGAGGCTGGGATAAATCGGCCTGAAAAAAGGCAGTGTTATGCAAATTGTTGCTGAGCGCGTTGGCCGACGCACGGTCGACCATAGTCTGCACGCCTTCGACGGCGACCACTTGGCGCACTTGCCTGGCCAGCGGCAGGGCGAAGTTGCCCAACCCGCAGAACAGATCCAGCACCCGCTCCTCGGGTTTCGGGGCGAGCCATTGCAGCGCCTGGGCAATCATCGCCTCGTTGACGCCGGCGTTCACCTGGACGAAATCCCCCGGTCGATAAGCCAGGTCCAGATGCCAGGTGTCCAGGCGAAAGCCCAGGATCTGTTCCGGATCGACCGGTTGCGGCTCGCCCTCGCCATGCAGCCACAGCTGAGCCTGATGCAGCGCGCAAAAGTCCTTGAGGATCGTCAGGTCGGCTTCCGACAGCGGCGCCATGTGCCGCAGCAGCAGCGCCAGGGATGAACCTGCGAACAACTCCACATGACCCAACGCCTGGGGTTTGCTCAGGCGCCGGAGCATGTCCGGCAGGCCACTCATGATCGGCTGCAAGGGCTGTACCAGCACCGGGCAGTCACCAATAGCCACAATGTCCTGGCTGCCGACGGCGCGGAATCCCACTTCGAGTTTCTTCGCCTTCTGGTCCCAGCGCACCGCCACGCGGGCACGACGCCGATAGCCCAGCTCCGGTCCGCTCAACGGCGCGGCCCATTCCTGCGGTTCCACCCCGGCGACCCGCGACAACTGCTCGGCGAGCATGCGCTGTTTCAGGGCAAGTTGTTCTGCGTGGGGCAAATGCTGGACGCTGCAACCACCGCAACGACCGGCGTGGACGCACGGCGCCGGACGACGCAACTCACTGGGCAGGAACACTCGCTCGGTACGGGCTTCGACCACTTTGCCATGGGCACCCAGCACTCGCGCTTCAACTTCTTCGCCCGCCAGGGCACCAATGACAAACCAGGTGCGTCCGTCGACAAAGCCGATGCCGCGCCCGTCGTTCGCCAGGCGCTCGATGGTCAAGCGTTGCTTCTTACCGGTGGGCACTTGCGGGGCCCGGCTTCCGCCACTGGGCTGGAAACGCAGGCCTCTGTCTTGCCTGGCCATCAGTTGGGCGCGTCGAAAATGCCGGTCGACAGGTAACGGTCGCCGCGGTCGCAGATGATCGCGACGATCACCGCGTTTTCAACTTCCTTCGACAGGCGCAGCATTCCCGCCACTGCGCCGCCCGAAGACACACCACAGAAAATGCCTTCTTCGCGGGCCAACCGACGAGTCACGTCCTCGGCCTCGTGCTGGGCCATGTCGATGATGCGGTCCACGCGATCGGCCTGGTAGATCTTCGGCAGATACTCTTCGGGCCAGCGACGGATACCGGGGATGGCCGCGCCTTCCATCGGCTGCAGGCCGATGATCTGCACGTCCGGGCTCTGTTCTTTCAGATAGCGCGAAGTGCCCATGATGGTGCCGGTGGTGCCCATCGAGCTGACGAAATGAGTGATGGTGCCGCCCGTCTGGCGCCAGATCTCGGGGCCCGTGGTGGTGTAGTGGGCTTCTGGATTGTCGCCGTTGGCGAACTGGTCCAGCACCTTGCCACGGCCTTCGGCCTGCATGCGCTCGGCCAGATCCCGGGCGCCTTCCATGCCTTGCTCCTGGGTCACCAGGATCAACTCGGCACCGTAGGCGGTCATGGCGGCCTTGCGTTCGGCGCTGGAGTTGTCGGGCATGATCAGGATCATCTTGTAGCCCTTGATCGCCGCCGCCATGGCCAGGGCAATACCGGTGTTACCGGAGGTCGCCTCGATCAGCGTATCGCCCGGCTGGATCTGCCCACGCAGTTCGGCACGGGTGATCATCGACAACGCCGGTCGGTCCTTGACCGAACCCGCCGGGTTGTTTCCTTCGAGCTTGAGCAAAAGCGTGTTGCTGGTCTTGCCGGGCAAGCGCTGCAAACGAACCAGCGGAGTGTTGCCGACGCAATCGGCGATGGTGGGGTACTGCAAAGTCATGGCGTATTCGCAATCCGGGCTGCGGGGGCGCCTATCATACCGGCAAACCTTGCCAGGCCATATCACGCAAAGTGTGGTGGTTATGGTTTATGGGAATAAGGCACTGGAGACCACCACAAACCCGTGGCGAGGGAGCTTGCTCCCGCTGGGGTGCGAAGCGGCCCCCAATAAGTGCCCGACACCGCGGACTCAGGTTTGAGGGCTGCTGCGCAGCCCAGCGGGAGCAAGCTCCCTCGCCACAAGAGCCTCGTTCGATTGGCCTTTGCCGGCGGTATCGTTGGCCATCAGCCACAGATTCAACCGCAACCCTCGCTCACCATTTTCCGCCCACATCCGCCCGCCCTGGCGCTGCACCGCATTGCGCGCGATGCTCAGGCCCAGGCCGAAACCGCCATCGCCGGGACGGGAGCCATCGAGGCGGGTGAAAGGATCGAAGATGCGCCGCAGATCCTGCTCCGCCACCCCGCCGCCTTCGTCCTCCAGCCAAAGATGCCAGAACGCGCCTTCGCGTCGGCCATCCAGGCGCACGATGCCATCGGACGGGGAATGGCGGATGGCGTTGCGCAGGATATTTTCCAGGGCCTGGGCCAGGGTATTGAGGTTGCCCTGCACCCAACAGTCGGCCGCTACGGCGCAATGCAGTTGGCTGGCGGGCCAGGCACTTTCGTAGCAGGCATTTTCCGTGAGCATTTCCCACAACGCCTGGATCTGGATGGCTTCCCGGGGCAGCGGCGCACGGTCGGTGTCGAGCCAAGCCAGTTGCAAGGTGTCCTCCACCAACCGTTGCATGCCCTCGACTTCCCGGGCGACCCGTTCACGCAAGGGTTCTAGCCCTTGCTCGCTTTCGCTGGCGACCTGCAAGCGACTCAAGGGTGTGCGCAGTTCGTGGGACAGGTCGCGCAGCAGTTGCTGTTGCAGGATGACGGTCGATTGTAGCCGTTCGGCCATGTGATCGAACGCACGCCCCAATTCACCCAACTCATCGGTCCGGTTGGTCGTATGTCGGGGCAAGCGTACGTTCAATTGATCGGCCCGCCAGGCATTGGCCTGTTCGCGCAGTTGATTGAGCGGCACCACCAACAGGCGATACAGGCCCACACACAGCAGCAAGGTAAACAAACCAGGAATCACGCCATTGGTGATCACGCGCCAGAACAACCGGTACTGCCCAGGCAGGAAGCGCTCCGGCAGCTCGATCACCAGGCTGCCGACGGAAGGGTCGCTGGGAAACGGCACTCGAAGCCACGGACGGCCTCTCTTGTGGATGGGCCAGTCGAGGCCGCGCAGGAACGTCAGGCGCTGGATTTCACTGTCGGTCAGCGGGCGGTCGCCAAGGGATTGCAAGTCACTGCCGATCACGCCAACCCAACTCGCTTCGCGCTGTTGCATGCCTTGCAACCAGTGCTCGACGCCCGCCTGCTGGCCGGCATACCAGGCCTGCTCGGCCTCGGCGGCGTAACGGGTCAGCGTGCCGCGGGCTTCGTCCGAGAGGAACTGGTTGCGCACTTCCATGTAGCGGCCCCAGGACCAGCTCAACCAGATCATCAGCAAGCAGAACGCCACTAACAGGCATGCCAGTTTCCAGAACAGCGAATGCCGGCCCGGCAGGTCAGACCATTTCATCGTCAGCACTCAGTACGTAACCTTTGCCCCACACCGTGCGCACCTGGCGCGCACTGTAGCCGACGGCCTTCAGCTTGCGACGGATCTGGCTGACGTGCATGTCCAGGCTGCGGTCGTGGGGGGCGTAACCGCGTTGCAGGACATGCTGATAAAGGAAGGCCTTGCTCAACACTTCATCGCCGCTGCGATGCAGGACCTCCAACAAGCGGTATTCACTGCGGGTCAGCCCGGCCCATTGGCCGGCAACCTGCACATCACAGCGCTGTTCATCAAAATCCAGATCCACCGCCTGGCGTGGGATCGGCGTCGATGCCGGCCGCCGGTCCAGGGCGACACGGCGCAGAATGGCCTCGATGCGCACATGCAGCTCGACCATGCTGAAGGGCTTGGGCAAATAATCGTCGGCACCGAGACGAAAACCACTGATGCGATCCGCTTCAGCGCCCAGGGCCGACATCAGCAACACCGGCGTCGACTGCCGCTGACGCAGACGGGTGAGTACCGCGAGGCCGTCCAGGCCCGGCAGCAGGATGTCCATCAACACCACGTCGAAAACCTGACGACAGGCAATGTCCAGGCCTTCCTGGCCGTTCTGGCACCAGGTCACGTCAAAGCCGCTGCGGCCCAGGTGTTCATGTACATAGGCGCCCAGCACGGGATCGTCTTCGATGGACAGGATGCGGGGGTGGCCGGCGGAAGTGGGATTCATGACTATCTGCAAACAATTCTCAGTTGAGCGATTATTCAAGATCGACTTCCCAGAGGCAACCGCCGCTTGGCGCTTTGCAAAGAAGCATGGCGAGATGGATGCACTGCGACTTGAATTTTACGAAGATTGCCCGCTTGCAAATCGCTACACTGCGCAGGTATTGCGTGCCGGACGCGCGCAAAGCTCAATCAGACGGCTGGATGCAGGAGACAAAGCGTGCTCAAGAAACTGGGAATCAAAGGCCGCGTGCTGTTGCTGACCCTGTTGCCGACCAGCCTGATGGCGCTGGTCCTGGGCGGCTATTTCACCTGGATGCAGCAAGCGGACCTGCATGCCCAGTTGCTGCAACGTGGCGAAATGATCGCCGAACAACTGGCCCCGTTGGTCGCCCCGGCCCTGAGCCGCCAGGACACCGAACTGCTGGAGCGCATCGCCACCCAGTCGCTGGAGCAGACCGACGTGCGCGCCGTCACCTTCCTCGCGCCCGATCGCACCCCGCTGGCCCACGCCGGCCCGACCATGCTCAACCGGGCACCGGAGGGCAACAGCGCCCAGCTGCTGCAACGCACCGGTAACGACGCCACCCGCTACTTGCTGCCGGTATTCGGCAAGCATCGCAACCTGGCCGGCGAGCTGATTCCCGAAGAAGCCGACCGCCTGTTGGGCTGGGTCGAGCTGGAGTTGTCCCATAGCAGCATGTTGTTGCGTGGTTACCGCAGCCTCTTCGCCAGCCTGCTATTGATAGCCGCGGGCCTGGGCCTGACGGCGCTGCTGGCTCTGCGCATGGGCCGCACGATCAACCGGCCGCTGAGCCAGATCAAGCAAACCGTGGCGCAACTCAAGGACGGCCACCTGGAAACCCGCGTACCGCCGTTGGGCAGCCAGGAGCTGGACGAACTGGCCTCGGGCATCAATCGCATGGCCGGCACCCTGCAGAACGCCCAGGAAGAACTGCAACACAGCATCGACCAGGCCACCGAAGACGTGCGCCAGAACCTGGAAACCATCGAGATCCAGAACATCGAGCTGGACTTGGCACGCAAGGAAGCCCTGGAAGCGAGCCGGATCAAATCCGAGTTCCTGGCCAACATGAGCCATGAGATCCGCACCCCGCTCAACGGCATCCTCGGCTTTACCCATTTATTGCAGAAAAGCGAGCTGACCCCGCGCCAGCTCGACTACCTGGGCACCATCGAAAAATCTGCCGACAGTCTGTTGGGCATCATCAACGAGATCCTCGACTTCTCGAAGATTGAGGCCGGCAAGCTGGTGCTCGACAGCATTCCGTTCAACCTGCGGGACCTGTTACAGGACACCCTGACCATCCTCGCCCCCGCCGCTCACGCCAAACAGCTGGAGCTGGTCAGCCTTGTCTACCGCGACACGCCGCTGTCGCTGGTGGGCGATCCGCTGCGGCTCAAGCAGATCCTCACCAACCTGGTGAGCAACGCCATCAAGTTCACCCGCGAGGGCACCATCGTCGCCCGGGCCATGCTGGAAGACGAACACGAGGACAGCGTGCAACTGCGCATCAGCGTCCAGGACACCGGCATCGGCCTGTCCAACCAGGATGTGCGGGCGTTGTTCCAGGCGTTCAGCCAGGCTGACAATTCGCTGTCCCGGCAACCGGGCGGCACCGGCCTGGGCCTGGTGATTTCCAAGCGCCTGGTGGAACAGATGGGCGGTGAGATTGGCGTCGACAGCACACCGGGCGAAGGCTCGGAGTTCTGGATCAGCCTGCGCCTGCCCAAGACCCGCGACGACGCCGAGGACCTGCCCGGGCCGCCGTTGCTGGGCCGCCGTGTCGCGGTACTGGAAAACCATGAACTGGCGCGCCAGGCTTTGCAGCACCAACTGGAAGACTGCGGGTTGCAAGTGACCCCGTTCAACTCCCTGGAGAACCTGACCAACGGCGTGACTATCGCCCACCAGACCGATCAGGCGATTGACCTGGCCGTGCTCGGCATCACCAGCAACGACATGCCACCGGAGCGTCTCAACCAGCACATCTGGGACCTCGAACACCTGGGCTGCAAAGTACTGGTGCTGTGCCCCACTACCGAACAGACGCTCTACCACCTCTCGGTCCCCAATCCCCACAGCCAGTTGCAGGCCAAGCCGGCCTGTACACGCAAATTGCGCCGCTCGCTGTCGGATCTGGTCAACCCGCGCCCTACTCGCAGCGAACCCAGCGAACCGGTGGCCAGCCGTGCGCCCAAAGTGCTGTGCGTGGACGACAACCCGGCCAACCTGCTCCTGGTGCAAACCCTGCTCGAAGACATGGGCGCCAAGGTCCTGGCGGTTGAAAGTGGTTATGCAGCGGTCAAGGCCGTGCAGAAGGAAACCTTCGATCTGGTGTTGATGGACGTGCAGATGCCCGGCATGGACGGACGCCAGAGCACCGAGGCGATCCGCCAGTGGGAAAGCGAGCGGCACTGCACGCCGCTGCCGATTGTCGCCCTCACCGCCCATGCCATGGCCAACGAAAAGCGCGCCCTGCTGCAAAGCGGCATGGACGACTACCTGACCAAGCCCATCAGCGAACGGCAATTGGCCCAGGTGGTACTCAAATGGACCGGACTGGCGTTGCGCAACCAGTCGCCGGAGCGCAGCAACGAGAACCAGGGCAGCGGCGAACTGCTGGTGCTTGACCACGAAGAAGGCCTGCGCCTGGCCGCTGGCAAGGCCGACCTGGCGGCGGACATGCTGGCGATGTTGCTGGCGTCCCTGGAAGCCGACCGCGAAGCGATCCGCCAGGCCAGCGAGGCCAATGATCACAACGCCCTGATCGAACGGGTCCACCGCCTGCACGGCGCCACCCGCTACTGCGGCGTACCGCAGTTGCGGGCCGCCTGCCAACGCAGCGAAACCTTGCTCAAGCAACAGGACCCGAAAGCCGCCGCCGCCCTGGAAGAGCTGGAGCGTGCCATCAACCGGCTCGCCAGCGAGGCTCGTATCAGCGCCTGACCCAGGGCAATAATCGTCGGCACAATCGCGGCTAAGCTGATGGCATCCCAGCTTCAGGAGGCCGCCATGCGCGTGATTCTTTTCAGCAGCCAGACCTACGACCGCGACAGTTTCACCCAGGCATCGAACCCCGCCGGCCTGGAACTTCAATTCCAACCCGCACGGCTGGACCTGGACACCGTGACCCTGGCCGAACGGCATGAGGTGGTCTGTGCGTTCATCAACGACGACCTCAGCGCCCCGGTGCTGGAGCGGCTGGCGCACGGCGGGACCCGGTTGATCGCCCTGCGCTCGGCCGGCTACAACCATGTCGACCTGGGCGCGGCCAAGCGCCTGGGATTGAGCATCGTCCGGGTGCCGGCCTACTCGCCCCATGCGGTGGCCGAACATGCGGTGGCGTTGATCATGGCCCTCAACCGCTGCCTGCATCGCGCCTACAACCGCACCCGGGACGGCAACTTCAGCCTCCACGGGCTCACCGGTTTCGACCTGGTGGGCAAGACAGTCGGCGTGGTCGGCACCGGGCAGATCGGCGCGACGTTCGCCCGGATCATGGCCGGCTTCGGTTGCCGCTTGCTCGCCTACGATCCCTACCCCAGTCCGCAGGTCGAAGCCCTGGGCGCCCGCTACTTGCCCTTGGCCGAGCTGCTGGAGCAAGCGCAGATCATCAGCCTGCACTGCCCGCTCAACGAACAGAGCCGCCACCTGATCAACGCACGCTCACTGGCGGCCATGCAACGCGGCGCCATGCTGATCAACACCGGGCGCGGCGGTCTGGTGGACACTCCCGCCCTGATCGAGGCCCTGAAAAGCGGCCGCTTGGGCTATCTCGGCCTGGACGTGTACGAGGAAGAGGCCCAGCTGTTTTTCCAGGACCGCTCCGACCAGCCGTTGCAGGATGACGTATTGGCGCGGCTACTGACCTTTCCCAACGTGGTGATCACTGCCCACCAGGCGTTCCTGACGCATGAAGCGTTGGCTGCAATTGCCAGGACCACCCTGGAGAATATTGCTGCCTGGGCGGCCGGCGCGCCGCAGAATCTGGTGGAAAGCTGAGCTGCTATTCAGCCAACACACCCCCTGTGGGATTTGTACCGACATCAAATCCGCGCAAACACTTGGAACAACTGTGGGAGCGAGCCTGCTCGCGATAGCGATCCATCAGTTGACATAAATGTGACTGATTCACCGCTATCGCGAGCAGGCTCGCTCCCACAGGGGCTTTCGTCGCCTGACCATCATCCGGCCTGCCCCAACCCATCCCCCGTGCTAGCATGTCCCGCCTATTTGGAGGACCCATGGCCGAACACGATTTCCGCTACACCCTGATGAACCCGCAGCACACCCTGACCGAAGTCCGCGCCCTGGCGCCGGGCCGCTATCAGGTCACCGGCAATGGCGGCTCGATCCAGACCAACGACGTACTGCTCGTCACCTTGAAGGGCAGCAAGGACCTGTCCATGCGCCTGACCGTTGACACCGTTCGGCACCTGCTCAAGCCCATTGGCCGATGGACCGCCATGACCACCGGCCCGGTGTTCGGCGAACTGGCGATTCATACCTGGCAGGTCAATTGCGACGGCTGTGCCAAAACCTTGAACTTCGAATTCGCCGTTGATGCCAAGCTCGGCGTCAAGGCACAGAAACCCGCCGCCAACGCACGCATCGCCGAGCTGGGCTGGAGCATCCTAGGTGAAAAACACCTGTGCCCTAAATGCCAGGAAGCCGCCTGATGAAACGTCTGGCCCTGTGCGCGTTGATCGGCATGAGCCTGCTGGGCTGTGCTGCGCAACCGGTGCAGTTGCAGCAGAATCGCAGCTACATCCTGGAGTGGATCGGCGAACGACCGCTGATGGATTACAGCCACCTGACCATCACGCTTGGCGATGACGGCCGGGCCTATGGCAACGCCGGCTGCAATCACTGGTTCGCGCCCTACACCCTGGAAGGCCGCAACCTGAGCTTCGGCAAGATCGGCAGCACCCGTAAACTCTGCGGTCCGGCCGTGATGGAACAGGAAGGCCGCTTCTTGCAGGCGCTGGAAAAGGTCGAGCGCTGGGACGTCTCGCCCACCGAGCAGATTCGCTTCTGGCCCGCCCAGGGCAAGCCGTTGCGTTGGTGGTTGGAAGAGGGCTGAGGCCTGGGCCCTCCAGACACACCTGTGTGGGCCAGGAGGACAGGTTCAGCCCTGTGGCGAGGGAGCTTGCTCCCGCTGGGTTGCGAAGCGGCCCCCGGGGGCATCTGTCACGTTGATACATCAGACAGAATGCAGGGGCCTGCTGCGCAGTCCAGCGGGAGCAAGCTCCCTCGCCACAAAGGCGCTCATCCTCACAAAAAGCCTCCATCTCACATAGCAATCACTTGATTGCCTGCAACGCCTCCAGCTTCGCCATCACCCCCGCCGCCGTCTGCTCCCCCAACAGTTGCTCGCGCAGCTTGCCCTGGTTGTCGATGATGTAGGTCACCGGCAGCCCTTCGCTGCGCAGCAGGTCGAAAAACTCGGCGGGATCGCGGGCCAGCACGGTGAAACGGATGCCCATTTTCTCGCTGACGCTCTTGAGCTCTTCACCCTGCACCTGATCGAAGTTGACCCCGAACACCCCGACGTTGCGTCCCTTGAGCTGCTCGGCCAAGGCATTGAACTCAGGAATTTCGGTCCGGCATGGCGCGCACCACTCCGCCCAGTAGTTGAGCACCAGCCATTGTTTGTCCAGCCGCTGGGAGGCAATGGGCTGGCCGTTCTGGTCCACCCCGTAATCATTCCCGCAGCCGGCCAGTAACAGAATGCCGATCAATGTCAGTGCCGTGGTCAATCGCCTTGCCATGTGCCAGTCCTTGTCTGAATGTAAAAACTGCCGCCACCCATCGGCCGATCTCAACGTGCCGGGTGCCTCGCGGCACAGTAGAATAGCCGCCACCTTACGCAAGATGCGACCCGCTCATGACTGATCTGACGCTTTATCACAACCCGCGCTGCTCCAAATCCCGCGGTGCGCTGGAACTGTTGGAGGCCCGGGGCCTGACGCCCACCGTGGTCCGTTACCTGGAAACCCCGCTCGACGCCACTGAACTCGAACGCCTGCTGGGCAAGCTCGGTATCAGCGCCCGGCAACTGCTGCGCACCGGCGAAGACGAATACACGACCCTGAACCTGGCCGACCAGGACCTGAGCCAGGCCCAGTTGATCGCCGCCATCGCCGCCCACCCGAAACTCATGGAGCGGCCAATCCTGGAAACCGCTGACAAGGCCGTGATCGGTCGGCCACCTGAGAAAATCCTGGAGATCCTGCCGTGAGCACACCGTACATCCTGGTGTTGTATTACAGCCGCGGTGGCGCCACCAACGAGATGGCCCGGCAGATCGCCCGCGGGGTCGAGCAGGCCGGGCTGGAAGCCAGGCTGCGGACAGTGCCGGCGGTTTCTACCGAATGCGAAGCCGTTTCCCCGGACATCCCCGAGCAAGGCCCGCTCTACGCCAGCCTCGATGACTTGAAGAACTGCGCCGGCTTGGCCCTGGGCAGCCCGACCCGTTTCGGCAACATGGCCGCGCCACTGAAGTATTTCCTCGACGGCACCAGTAACCTCTGGCTGACCGGCGCCCTGGTGGGCAAGCCGGCCGGGGTCTTCACCTCCACCGCGAGCCTGCACGGCGGCCAGGAAACTACCCTGTTGTCGATGATGCTGCCACTGCTGCACCACGGCATGCTGATTACCGGCCTGCCCTACAGCGAATCGGCGCTGATCGACACCCAGGGCGGCGGCACGCCTTATGGCCCGAGCCATCACGCCGGGGCCGATGGCAAGAGCGGCTTGAACGAGCATGAAATCACGCTGTGCCGGGCACTGGGCTCGCGCCTGGCAAAAACCGCGCAATTGCTGGAGAAGGGCCGTGGCTAAGAAGCCGAAGATTCTGCCGCCCATCCCGTGGCTGCAACCGCGCGTGCGCATCGCCCGCATCCTGAGCCTGTTGTGCTATTTCGGCCTGGTGGGATTGCTCAGCGCTTATTACCTGCTGATCGCCGACCTGCACGGTGCCCGGCCCTGGGTGATCCTGCTGATCGAACTGGTGCCGCTGCTGATCCTGGCGCCAGGCATGCTCAGCGGCAGCGCCCGCGGGCATTCGTGGATGTGCTTTGTGGTGAACCTGTACTTCATCAAGGGCGCGCTGGCGGTCTACGACCCGAGCCGGCAGTGGTTCGGCGTGCTGGAAATGGCCGCGAGCGTGGCAGTGTTCTGCTCGGCCTTGTTGTATGTGCGGTGGCGGTTTCAGTTGAACCGCAGGCTTGCCGGGGAAGGTGAGATTTCCGTCGCCTGATAGATCGTCATCGCGAGCAGGCTCGCTCCCACATTGGATCGGTGGCGTTCACAAGTCCCCTGTGGGAGCGAGCCTGCTCGCGATAGGCGCGATGCGGTTTCAATGATTCACTGTATAAGCCAGCATCATCGAAATCTGGCTCATCGGCCGCCCGCCGCTCTCCTCATACCAACGGTTGAAGGCATTCTGCACCGTCGCCAGGTCACGCAGGCTGGTGGGCACTTTGTCGATGATTTCCTGGGCGTTGAGCGCCGCCACCACGTCATAGCTGGGCACGAAGGTGTCCTTGCCCATCATCCGCAGGAAGCGTGGCGCTGAAAGACCGCCCAGTTGGTGGCCGTGTTTTTTCAGGTAGGTCCACAGGCCAACGATGTCGGTCACCGGCCAGTCGGCAATCAGCGCGCCGAAACTGCCCTTTTCGTGGGCCACGTCCAGGATCAACTGCGCATTGCGCGGCACGCTCTTGAGCTTGCCCAGGTGCCGGATGATCCGCGCGTCCTGCATCAGCCGCTCCAGGTGTTCGGCGCTCATCAACACGACTTTTTCCGGGTCGAACTTGAAGAACACTTCCTCGAATGCCGGCCATTTGGCGTCCACCAGGCTGTGCTTGAGCCCGGCGCGAAATACTCGCAACGCCATGGTCGAGAGGTAACGGTCATCGCTGATCTTGCGCAGTTGCGCCGGCGTCTTGGGCACCGGCAGGTGGGCTTCTAGTTCAGCCGCCGAACCGAAGCGGTTCAGACAATACTCGTGCAGCCACTTGTAATCGCGCATGCCCTCTCCTGGGGTCGGAAATGAAAACGGCGCCCGCGAGCGCCGTGAATACGAGTGTGTGCCCTCGTCAGAGGTTCACCACGTTGACGAACCGCGGGGTGGCGTTTTCGTCGATGCGAAGGTTGGTGAAGTCGAACAGATTGCGGTCCGCCAGTTGCGATGGAATGACGTTCTGCAAGCCGCGGAAGATGCTTTCGGTGCGGCCCGGGGTTTTGCGTTCCCACTCCTGGAGCATTTCCTTGACCACCTGGCGTTGCAGGTTCTCCTGGGAGCCGCAGAGGTTGCACGGGATGATCGGGAATTGCTTGAAGTCCGAATAGGCCTGGATGTCTTTCTCATTGCAGTAGGCCAACGGGCGGATCACCACGTTACGTCCGTCATCGGCCAACAACTTGGGCGGCATGGCCTTGAGCGAGCCGTTGTAGAACATGTTCAGGAAGAACGTCTCGACGATGTCGTCGCGGTGGTGCCCCAGGGCCATCTTGGTCGCGCCGATCTCGTCGGCGAAGGTGTAGAGCGTGCCGCGACGCAGGCGCGAGCACAGTGAGCACGTGGTCTTGCCTTCGGGAATCAGCTCCTTGACCACCGAGTAGGTGTCTTTCTCGACGATGTGATATTCCACGCCCAGCGACTCGAGGTAGGCCGGCAACACATGCTCGGGGAACCCCGGCTGCTTCTGGTCCATGTTCACCGCGACGATGTCAAACTTGATCGGCGCAACCTTCTGCAAATGCATCAGCACGTCGAGCATGGTGTAGCTGTCCTTGCCACCGGACAGGCAGACCATGACCTTGTCACCGTCCTCGATCATGTTGAAATCGGCGACCGCCTCACCGGCCAGACGGCGCAGGCGCTTTTGCAGTTTGTTCTGATTGACCGTAAGAGTGCCCATGACGCGAAATCCGTGAGGTGTGACGAAAGGCGGGCATTTTACGCAAAAAACCGCGTTGCAGCGAAGGGGCTGATGTACCGCTGTTGTGGCGAGGGGATTTATCCCCGCTGGGGCGCGAAGCGGCCCCAATATTTCAATGCCACCGCGCTGTAGCAGATGGTGCGTCGGGGGTTGCTTCGCAACCCAGCGGGGATAAATCCCCTCGCCACAGGTGGTATCGTTTACCAGGTTTCACGGTACAGACCCATCGGCGATTAACGCCCCGCCCCACAGCGCGATTTGCTCTAAGCCCCCCATCCCCCTCGGAGTAACTCCTTTCTATACTGCGTCATAAGGTCGCACACACATACAGACCTTTACTTACTTGGCCGCTTGGCCCGTAGGCGCTCCGTTGGGGGGCGATGGCAATAACAAAGGAGTGACTGACTATGATCCATCACGTCGTGGGGCTCTTTACCCACCCTGATCAAGAATGGAAAGAAATCCGTGGCGATCAGGAGGAAAGCATCAGCCACATGTACCTCACCCACACGCTGATCCTGGCGGCCATTCCCGCCGTGTCGGCGTTTATCGGTACCACCCAGGTGGGATGGGTCATTGGCAATCGTCCACCGGTGATGCTCACACAGGAAAGCGCACTGTGGATGACCATCATGTCCTACCTGGCCATGCTCGGTGGTGTAGCGGTAATGGGCGCCTTCATCCACTGGATGGCCCGTACCTACGATGCCAACCCGAGCCTGGCCCGTTGCGTCGCCTTCGCCACCTACACCGCGACACCGTTGTTCATCGGCGGCCTGGCGGCGCTCTACCCGCACATGTGGCTGGGTATGATCGTCGGCACGGCGGCCATCTGCTACACGGTGTACTTGCTTTACGTGGGCCTGCCAACCTTCATGAACATACCCCAGGATGAAGGCTTCCTGTTCTCCAGTTCGGTGCTGGCCGTCGGCCTGGTGGTGCTGGTGGCGATCATGGCGTTCACAGTGATTGTCTGGGGCCTGGGGGTCGGCCCGGTGTATACCAACTGAATCAAGGCTCCCCTATAAAAACAGGATCTGCCGACACAGGCCGCCGTCAGGCGGCCTTCCTGTGTCCACGCCTGCCGAAACGACCACTGGGCGCCTGGGCGATTCGCAACGACCGGCGCTTGCGGCATACTCGGGCTTCTGGAGACCCGTAAAGCATGCTCGAGCAACTCAATACCCGCGTCGAAGAGTGTTACCAACAAGCCGAATCCTTTTTCAAACGTCCTTTCAAACGCCCGGTGGTCAGCTTCAAATTGCGCGGCCAGAAGGCCGGCGTGGCGCACCTGCATGAGAATCTGCTGCGCTTCAACCCACAGTTGTACCGGGAAAACGCCGAGGACTTTCTCAAGCAGACCGTGGCACACGAAGTCGCCCACCTGATCGCCCACCAATTGTTTGGCGAGCGCATCCAGCCCCATGGCGAAGAATGGCAACTGATCATGCGCGGGGTCTACGAACTGCCGCCCAACCGTTGCCATACCTACGAAATCAAACGCCGCAGCGTGACCCGCTATATCTACAAATGCCCATGCGAGGCCAACGACTTCCCGTTCTCGGCCCAGCGCCATAGCCTGGTCCGCCAAGGGCGGCGGTACTTGTGCCGCAGTTGCCGGGGGACGTTGGTGTTCAGTGGGGAGACGCGGGTGGAGTAACCGACTTTTGCGGTGTCTGGACTGGCCTCATCGCGAGCAGGCTCGCTCCCACAGGAGATTTGTGAGCACCATAGGTCCAGTGTGGGAGCGAGCCTGCTCGCGATGGGGCCTGACAGCCGCTACAAAACCACCCCGCTGCGACGCAACTCTGCAATCCGCTCGACACTGAAACCCAACTCCCCCAACACCTGATCCGTATGCTCCCCAACCTGCGCACCAACGTGCCGAGGCGCGGGCAATCCATCCGAAAACTTCAACGGACAGGCCATCTGCGCCTGGTGTGTACCATCGCCGCGAGGCACTTGGGCCACTACCTCCCTTGCCTGCAACTGCGGGTGCTGCAACGCTTCCTCAAGGCTCAGCACCGGCTCGACACAGGCATCGATCGCGGCAAACAAGCGCTGCAGATCGGCGAAGTCATGTTTCTCGAACTCGGCTCGCAGCGCCTGCTTGAGTGTTTGCTGCTGCCCGAGATCGGGCGACAATCCATGGGCCGCCAGCTCCGGCCGGCCCAACGCCTCGCACAGCGCCTGCATGAAGGCCGGTTCCAGGCTGCCCACCGACATCCAGCGGCCATCCCGCGTGCGGTAATAGTCATAAAAGCTGCCGCCGTTGAGCATCTGCTCCTCAAACCCCGGCGCCACACCGCAGGCCAGGTAACCGGCACCCGCCAGGGCGTTCAGACTGAACACACAGTCGGTCATGCTCACGTCCAGGTGCTGGCCCTGCCCGGTCTGCTGCCGGGCGATCACTGCGGCCAACAACCCGATCACCCCGTGCAGCGAACCACCGGCGATGTCCGCCGCCTGGAACCCCAGCGGCAATGGGCCGCTGTCGGCCCGGCCGGTGTGGCTGGCGAGACCCGCCAGGGCCAGGTAGTTGATGTCGTGGCCGGCGCGGTCCCTGTAGGGCCCGGTCTGGCCATAGCCGGTGATCGATACGTAGATCAGCCGAGGGTTGATGGCCTTCAGTGCTTCGTATCCCAGGCCCAGTCGCTCCATGACACCGGGCCGGAACTGTTCCAGCAAAATGTCGTGGTCAGCGAGCAATGCCTCGATCACCGCCAGTGCCTGTGGCTGCTTGAGGTCCAGGGCGAGGCTGCGCTTGTTGCGGTTGAGGTACGCGTGGCTGGCAGATACCCCGTGGTCATGGGGCGGCAAGATCCGCAACAGATCCGGCCGCGTCGGCGACTCGATGCGCAACACCTCGGCGCCCATGTCGGCCAGCAGCAACGAGGCGAACGGGCCGGGCAACAGGGTCGAGAAGTCGAGCACCTTGAGCGATGCCAGTGGGCCTTGCATGGGCGCATCTCCGCAAGTGGGGCGATGGCTCAAGACTAGGCAGTGGCTGGCGATGGGGCAATTACCGTACGTGTCAGTGTGACTGACGATTGTGCTCAGACCCGCGTGGCGAGGGAGCTTGCTCCCGCTGGACTGCGCAGCAGGCCCTGCTTTTGGCCTGGAGTGTCATGGCGACTGAGAGATATTGGGGCTGCTTCGCAACCCAGCGGGAGCAAGCTCCCTCGCCGCAGGAGCACGCTCGCCTTCAGAAATCCGAGGCATGAAAAAACCCGCCGAAGCGGGTTTTTCCATTGCAGGTCTGAAGCTTACTTCACAACGCCTGGAGCCGAGGATTCGGCTGCCGCGATCTGTGCCGCCGCGATCTGCTCGTCATCTTCACGCACGTCGGAGATACCGCGACCGCCGGAAGCCAGCTCGGCGTGCAGTTGGTCTTCGTCCAGCTCCTTGACCCATTTGGCAACCACGATGGTGGCGACTGCGTTGCCCACCAGGTTGGTCAGGGCACGGGCCTCGGACATGAAGCGGTCGATACCCAGGATCAGCGCCAGGCCGGCCACCGGCAGGTGACCTACGGCCGACAGGGTGGCCGCCAGTACGATGAAGCCGCTACCGGTCACGCCGGCGGCACCCTTGGACGACAGCAGCAGCACCAGCAGCAGGGTGATCTGGTGGGTGATGTCCATGTGGGTGTCAGTGGCCTGAGCGATGAACACTGCCGCCATGGTCAGGTAGATCGAAGTACCGTCGAGGTTGAACGAGTAGCCGGTTGGAATCACCAGGCCCACGACCGACTTCTTGGCACCCAGGCGCTCCATCTTGATCAGCATGCGGGGCAGGGCCGATTCCGAAGAGGAAGTACCCAGTACGATCAACAGTTCTTCACGGATATAGCGCACCAGTTTGATGACGCTGAAACCGTGGGCGCGGCAGATGGCGCCCAGCACCACCAGCACGAAGACCACGCAGGTGATATAGAAGCAGATCATCAGCTGGCCCAGTTGCACCAGCGAACCGACACCGTAGGCGCCGATGGTGAACGCCATGGCACCGAAGGCACCGATAGGCGCCAGCTTCATGATCATGTTGATGATGATGAACATTACATGGGCGAAGCGATCGATGAAGTCCAGCACCGGCTTGCCGTAGGCACCCAGG
The DNA here is from genome assembly GCF_052042015.1 of Pseudomonas sp. SMV71. NCBI lineage: Bacteria > Pseudomonadati > Pseudomonadota > Gammaproteobacteria > Pseudomonadales > Pseudomonadaceae > Pseudomonas > Pseudomonas sp. SMV71. Next base: position 80,268 of record NZ_JBKGGU010000009.1, read on the forward strand.
CGATGCAGGGCGAAACCGAAGAGCACCGAGAACATCAGCACTTGCAGGATGTCGCCGTTGGCGAACGCGCCGACGATGGTGTTCGGGATCACGTTGAGGATAAAGGCAACGATGCTCTGGTCTTTACCGGCGGAAATGAAGCCGGCGATCTTGCTGGTGTCCAGGGTCGACACGTCGATGTGCATGCCGTTGCCCGGTTGCACGACATTGACCACGACCAGGCCGATCAACAGGGCGATGGTGGAGACGATTTCGAAGTACAACAGTGCATAGCCGCCGGTCTTGCCGACCGACTTCATGTTCTGCATGCCACCGATACCACTGACGACCGTACAGAAGATGATCGGGGCGATGACCATCTTGATCAGTTTGATGAACCCGTCACCGAACGGCTTGAGGGCCACACCGGTCTGCGGGTAGAAGTGACCGAGCAAAATACCGATGGCAATGGCTACGATCACCTGGAAATACAGGGATTTGTACAGTGGCTGACGAGTCGTCATGGCAAACCTTCCTCAAGCGTCCCGTGCGACAACATCCACCTGTCGTCGACGAAACCTCAATTGCGAACCCTCCTGCACTGGAGGGATTTGTTTTGGCGGCTGCACGCGGGCAGACCTACTCAACGTATTGCAAACCACGCGCCACTTTTTCGAAATGCCCTACATCCTGTATAGCAGAAGGGTTTGTTGATTCCACGGCGGCGTAAACGGCCGGCGAGAGGTGGCGGTTTTCCGCCCACAGGGCGCTCCGCATTCCAGGATTTGGCGGATATCCGCCTTGCCCGGCCCCGACCCGCTGCTACCATCGCCTGCTCAACGGACGGATTTACGCCATGCGCCAACGCACGATCGCCAGCCACTTCGCCCGCGCTGCCCTGGGTGGCGCTCGGCGGCAAGGGTTCGACTATTTTCCTTTGTTGCAACAGCTGGGCATCAGCCCCGAGCTGCTGGATGAACCGAGGGCGCGGATCGCCCCGGAGCAATTCGCCCGTTTATTGCAAACGCTGTGGCTGGCCCTGGGCGACGAATATCTGGGCTTTGGCCGGGCCCGGAGTAAACCGGGGACCTTCGCCATGATGTGTCACGCGATCATTCATTGCCGGACCTTGGGCAAGGCCCTGCAACGCGGCCTGTTGTTCTACAGCCTGTTCCCCGACGCCCCGAGCCTGACGCTGGAAGCCGAGGGCGAACGAGTACGCCTGGTCCTCGACGACTCCACGTTGTGGGACCCGGACCATTTCCTGAGCGAAAGCCTGCTGGTGATCTGGCATCGCCTCGGCAGTTGGCTGATCGGCCAGCGGATTGGCCTGGAACAGGCGACCTTCGGCTACGCACGGCCAGCCCACGGTGCCGAATACGATTTGCTGTTTCCCTGCCCGCTGGTGTTCGACGCCAAGAGCAGCAGCCTGCTGTTCCACAGCCGCTACCTGGACATGCCGCTGTTGCAGGACGAGCGGACCCTCAAGCACTTTCTCGAACGTTCCCCCGCCGACCTGCTGTCACGCCCGGACGACGGCCACAGCCTGAGCAGTCAACTGCGCCGCTTGCTCAGCCGTGACACGGCCCGCTGGCCCGACCTGGACACCGTGGCCGCCCATCTGCACATCAGTCCCCAGACCTTGCGCCGGCATTTGCGCGAGGAAGGCACCAGCTTCCAGGAGCTCAAGGACCAGTTGCGGCGGGATATCGCCATCTACCACCTGGGACACGCGGACCTGTCGTTGCAGCAGATTGCCGAGCAGCTGGGGTTCTCCGAGCCGTCGGCGTTTCACCGGGCGTTCAAGAAGTGGACCGGGCTGACACCGGGGGCTTATCGAGAGCAGGAGAACTAGGGGGTGACATCCATCCTCTGTGGCGTGCTGCCGGCCCCTGTGGCGAGGGAGCTTGCTCCCGCTGGGCTGCGAAGCGGCCCTAAAAACTTACGAGCGCTGCGCACTCGAGCGGGAGCAAGCTCCCTCGCCACAGGCCCCGCCGACACAGCAAAAATGTCAGTCACACCACCGGAAAATGAATCCGGAACGCCGCCCCGCCCAGCTCCGAATCCCCCAGGGTCAACGTGGCGCCGTAGCTCTCGATGATGTCCTTGACCACCGCGAGCCCGATCCCCTGCCCCGGGTGCTGGCGGTCCAGCCGTTCGCCACGCTGGAGGATCCGCGCCCGCTGGTCCGGCGGCACGCCTGGCCCGTCGTCCTCGACACACAGCTCCATGCCGCCGAGGGTCTGGTGCACGCTGACCCGCACTTCGCCCAGGCATAGCCGGTAGGCGTTTTCCAACAGGTTGCCGAGCATCTCCAGCAAGGCGCCCTGCTCGATCGGCACCTGGCAGTGCTCCGGCAGGTCGAAACCGACGTTGACCCGTTTGTCGCGATAGACCTTGTCCAGGGTGTCGCACAGGCTCTGCAATACCGGACGCAGGCGCACCTGATGGCGCACCAGCCCGCTCTTGCGCAGGCTGGCCCGTTGTAGCTGGTAACCAATCTGCTGGCTCATGCGCTCGATCTGGCTTTGCAGCACCCAGGCCTGTCCACGCTCCTCGGGACGCCGGGCCATGTCTTCGCTGACGCCTTGCAACACCGCCAGCGGAGTCTTCAGGCTGTGGGCCAGGTCATCGAGGGAATCGCTATAACGACTGCGCTGCTCACGTTCACTGTGCAGCAGGCGGTTGAGCGAACCGGTCAGGCGTAACAGCTCCCGCGGATGCTCGGTGCTGAGACTTTCCCGGGCGCCGCTTTCGATTTCGTCCAGCTCCTGGCTCAGGCGCCGCAATGCCCGAAGGCCCCAGGTCAGGCCGATCCACAGCAGGGCCAGCAACACCGCCAGCGCCGCTCCGAAGCCCAGGTACAGATTGTCCCGCAGGCCCTGGAGTGTCACTTCGTAGTCGCGCACCGGTTGCAGGGTGACGATGCTGAACGCCGCGCTCTGGCCGCCGAGCAGCTTGACCTCCACGTCATAGACGAAAAACTCCTGGCCGTCGTTCTCGCGGATGCGAGCGAACTGGTTGCCCAGACCGTCATAGCGCGGCGTGTAGTTGATGTTTTCTTCCCTGGTCGCCTTCGACCGCCAGACCAGATGCCCGTCGCGATCATAGATATAGCCCAGCAGACGGGCATCGGCGAGGTTGAAGCGCTCGTCGGGCAATTGCGCGGGCATCTTCAGCTTGTTGTTTTCCACCCGGGCGGCGGAAATCAACGTGGTCACGTCCGATGCCAGGCGTTGCTCGATGGATTCCTGCAACGCCAGGCTGAACGCGCCCTGCATGGCCGGCAACAACGCCAGCATGAACAACGCCGCCAGGGTCATGGCGGCCAGCATCAGGCGCAGGCGTAGAGAACGAATCACTGGCAGCGCTCGTTGAACAGGTAGCCCAGGCCCCGCACAGTGTCGATCGGCTTGAAGCCCGCCGGGGCTTCCAGTTTGCGCCGCAGGCGTCCGACCAGTACCTCGATGACATTTGGATCGCGTTCGTCGTCATCGGGATAAAGCTGCTCCATCAAGCGGTCCTTGGCGACCACCTGCTGGTGATGACGCATCAGGTATTCGAGGATGCGGTATTCGTAGGCCGTGAGCGCCAGCGGCTCTTCATTGAGCGATGCTTGTTTGCGGTTGAGGTCCAGCAGCAACGGGCCGGCGACGATGGTCGACTGGGTGAAACCGCTGGAGCGACGCAATAGCGCGTTCAACCGGGCCTCCAGCTCTTCGAACTGAAACGGCTTGACTACATAGTCGTCGGCGCCGGCGGCCAGCCCTTCGACCTTGTCCTGCCAGTTGCCGCGCGCGGTCAGGATCAGGATCGGGAAGGTCTTGCCCTGTGAACGCAGGCGGCGGATCAATTCCAGCCCGCTGATGCCCGGCAACCCCAGGTCGATCACCGCCAGGTCATGGTTGAACTCGCGGACCTGGTACAAGGCCTCTTCGGCATTGCCCACAGCCTGCACCACATGTCCGCTGTCGGTCAGACGGGTATGCAAGTGATGACGCAACAACGCTTCGTCTTCAACGACCAATAACTTCATGAAGCCTCCCCAGGCAAAACAGACATCGATCCGGCGCGGCGCACCGCAACGACTGGCGCCGGATCGGCCCAGGACCGATCCGGCGGGATACCCTCATCCCACAAGGCACCGTTTAGAACGTGTAGTTGGCCGACAGGTAGGTCTGGGCGCTGCTGGTCAGGTCCAGCGAGCCGACCTTGTCGCCACCGTGCGGGCTCATCTCGGTGCTGGCGTTGCTGCGCAGGTAACGGTAACCCAGTTCCACCGAGGTGTTCTGCGAAATTTGTTGCAGGACACCGCCCTGCAAGCCCACCGCATAGCCGATGTCGCTGTCGCGGCTGTAGCCGGGAGAGTCCTGGGTCAGCTTGGTCAGGCCCGCCGTGGCGCCGCCGAACAGTTTAGTGCTGCCGGTGACCGGGTAGAACAGGTCGTAGCTGCCCAGCAGGTTCTCCTGACGCAGCTTGATGCCGTTATGGGTTCCGGAGACGTTGTCGTAGGTCGCGTAGTAGCGGCCCTGGTCGTTTTGCTTGCCCAGCCGGACACCGTAGGTGGTGTCCTTGCCGATGATGCCGTCGGCATTCGGGTGGTTCAGGCTATCGTTCAGGGCATCGGATTTCTTTACCTTGTCACTGGTCTGGCCGAGGGTCAGGCTGGCGAAGTTGTCATCGGCATGGGCCATGGCGCTGACGCCCAGTACGGTGAAAGCCAACAGCAGTTTTTTCATCTGAGTCATGATCAAGCTCCAGGAAACGTCGGTGGTGGTGAAGTCGCAGTCACATTAACCAGCGGTCCCTGAACACCCCTTGAACGTTCTCTGAACCTGGGCTGAATGAATCGGCTAGAGTGTCGTGTCTCACCTTCGTGCGAACTATTCATTCAAGGAGATCCGTCATGCGCAGGTTGCTTGCCGTTGTACTTCTGGCCCTTAGCGGTGTGAGCCACGCCGCCGTCCAGACCCAGGAAATCCCTTACACCAGTGCCGATGGCACGAAGCTGATCGGCTATTACGCCTATGACGATGCCATTAAGGGCCCGCGCCCGGGTGTGGTGGTAGTGCATGAATGGTGGGGGCTGAACGATTATGCCAAGCGCCGCGCCCGCGACCTGGCCGGCCTGGGCTACAGCGCCCTGGCCATCGACATGTACGGCGACGGCAAGAACACCGAGCACCCCAAGGACGCCATGGCGTTCATGCAGGCGGCGCTCAAGGACGGCAAGGCAGCCAGTGCGCGCTTCCAGGCCGGGCTCGACCTGCTGAAGAAACAACCCCAGACCGACCCGGACAAGCTCGCGGCCATCGGTTACTGCTTCGGCGGCAAAGTGGTGCTCGATGCCGCACGCCAAGGTGTTCCGCTGGCGGGCGTGGTGAGTTTCCACGGGGCCCTGGTGACCAACACTCCGGCAACGCCGGGCAGCGTCAAGGCCAAGGTGCTGGTGGAGCATGGTGCGCTGGACAGCATGGTCACCGAGGACAACGTGACCGCGTTCAAGAGCGAGATGGACAAGGCCGGCGTCGACTATAAGTTCGTCAGCCTGGAAGGCGCCAAGCACGGCTTCAGCAACCCGGACGCCGACCGTTTGAGCCACGGCGAACATGGCGGGCCGGACATCGGCTACAACAAGGCGGCCGATGAAAAGTCGTGGGCGGATATGAAGGTGTTCTTCAAGAAGATCTTTGGTTGATATCAACTCTCTTAGCTGAATAAACACCTGTGGCGAGGGAGCTTGCTCCCGCTGGGCTGCGCAGCGGCCCCAAAATCTTGCGGGCGCTGCACGCCCGAGCGGGAGCAAGCTCCCTCGCCACAAAAGCGTTGTCCATTTAGTCTCTCTTTGCCCCCCTACCCAGCATGCGGGCAACCCGGCAAAATGCCCGCCATGAAGACACTCCCCGCCCTGCCCGCCTGCTGTTCGCCCTTGGACGAACGTTGGCTGCTGCCCGACGTCCTGCCCGATACGGTGCTGCTCAGCACCCGTTTCGACCCATTGCTGCTGACCACCGCTGACTTCGCCAACAGCGCCATCGAGCCTCCGCCGAGCATCCAGCGTTCGGTCGCCAAGCGCCAGGCCGAGTTCCTCGCCGGGCGGATCTGTGCCCGGGCAGCCTTGCAACGGCTCGACGGGCAGACTTGCGTGCCGGCCATCGGCGAGGACCGCGCCCCGGTGTGGCCGGAGCGCGTCAGCGGCTCCATCACCCACAGCACCGGCCGGGCGGCTGCCATCGTCGCGGATAAGAATCACTGGCGCGGACTGGGCATGGACCTGGAGAACCTGCTCGCCCCCGAACGCGCCGAGCGACTGAGTGGGGAAATTCTCACCCCGCCGGAGTTGCAACGCATGGCTGCGTGCGGGCAAGACGACCGCGCATTGCTCGTAACCCTGACCTTTTCGGTGAAGGAAAGCCTGTTCAAGGCGCTGTACCCAATCGTGGGCCAGCGCTTTTATTTCGAACATGCCGAGGTGCTGGAATGGACGCCGGACGGACAGGTGCGGCTGCGGTTGCTGACCGATTTGTCCACCGAGTGGCGCCACGGCACTGAGTTGCAGGCACAGTTCGGGGTGCGGGATGGGCAGTTGTTGAGTCTGGTGGGGGTCAAGGCTTGAGGTTGGTGGTGTTCTTCAAGGCGCTACAGAACTCACGACCTATCCTGATGCCTCGGCCAACTCAAACTGAAACACGCCCCACCCAGGCTCTTGCTCTTGCCGATCAACGCTCGGCCGTCGTGCCAATGAATGATCCGCCGCACGATCGACAGCCCCAGCCCATGTCCACCTGAGGCCCGGGCGCGGCTGTCGTCCAGGCGCAGGAACGGCTTGAAGATCCGCTCCCACGCTGCTTCCGGCACGCCGGGGCCATCGTCTTCCACGTCCACCCGGCAACGCAGTTGGCCGACCTGGTAGCTGACGGTGACCCGGGAATTGGCGTGGCGCATGGCGTTGCTCACCAGGTTCTGCAGGGCACGGTGCAGGAAACGCGGCTCGGCCTCGACCCAGGCGCCGTCGCAGTCGGCAGCCGACAGGCAGACGCCGCGCTCCACGCTGATCCCTGCCCGCAGCGGCCCCAGCTCATCGATCACCTGATTGACCAACGCGTCCAGGTCCAACCGCTGGAAATTCAGCGCTGGTGAGCCCTGCTCCAGCCGCGCATAGGTGAGCATCTCGTCCACCAACCGGTCCAGGTCTTCGATGTCGTGGTCCATGCCTGCCAGGTATTTGTCCCGGGCCTGGGAAGTCGTGGCACTGCCGAGCATCTCCAGGCCGAAGCGCAGGCGCGCCACCGGGGTGCGCAGTTCGTGGGACACCGCCCGTACCAATTCACGCTGGATCGCCAGCAATTGTTGCAAGTGCTCGGCCATGCCGTTGAACGCCGCGGCCAGGCGCCCCACCGAGTCGGCGCCGCGGGCCGGCACCCGGGTTTCCAGGCTGCCCTGGGCGATCTGCGTGGCGGCCGACTCCAGGCCGCGCAGGCGCCGTTCCAATTGACGTACCAGCAGATAGACAATCAACCCGATCAGGCTCAGCCCCAGCGCCGCAATCAACACCAACCATTGCGGCGGATAAGGATTCATCTGGTACAGCGGGCCGATCTCCAGCACCCAGGGCGTGCCGACCATGCCGGCAAATACACGGATAGAGTCGCCGCCCTTGCCCAAGGCCATCACCGTATCGCCCTCGGACACCCGGCGGCGCTGGTCTTCGTCCATGTCCGCCTGCTCGGCGGTCATGAGGCGCAGATCGAAACCGAAGCCTTTTTCTTCCTTGAGTTGCGCCAGTCGTGCCGGCTGTTCGCTGATCGGATAGCGCACCAGTTCGTCGGCCAGCAGGTAGATAGTCGCCCGGGCCAATTGTTCGCTGATCTGCTGGACCTCCCCCACCAGCATCAACTGCTCGCCATCGCTGACCAGCCGGTAGACCTTCGCCGCGTGGGGTCCGGTCTGTTCCACCAGCGCCTGGCCGCGCAGCACGCGGGTGCGCTGGCCCAGGTCCAGGCCCGTCTGGGGAAACGTCTGCAACGCCAGCGGAATGCCCAGCAGGCGCTCCCATACCAACAGTGCCCGACGCCGCTCGGTGTCGTTCATCGGGCGCAGGTTGTCGGCCATCAACGAAAACGTGCCGTGGGCCAGACGCTCGCGGTACTGCTCGCTGCGGGCCTGGTTGAGCAGGTGCAAGGCCAGCACACCGAGCACCGCCACCAGCACCAGCGCCGCGCACATGCCGCCATAGATACGCAGGAAAATCGAGTTCACGACGCCGGGTCTACGCAAGCTTCGGGCACGAACAGGTAGCCTTTGCTGCGGATGGTCTTGATCAGCCGAGGATGCTCAGGGTCGTCGCCGATCTTTGGGCGGATGCGCGAGATGCGCACGTCGATGGAACGGTCCTGACCGTCATAACCGATGCCACGCAGGGCCGTGAAGATTTCTTCCCGGGACAGGATCCGCCCGGCGTTGGCGACGAGCAGCCACAGCAGGTCGAATTCGGCACTGGTCAGCTCGATGTCGTTGCCTTGCAGCCAGGCTTCGCGCAAGGCGTTGTCCACCACCAGCGGACCGAACTCCAGCCGCCGTGGTTTCTGCGGCGCCACCGGCTCCGGTTCACTGCGGCGCAACAGCGCCTGGATCCGCGCCAGCAGCAAACGCGGGCGGACCGGCTTGCAGACGTAATCATCGGCACCCAGGTCCAGGCCCTGGATCTGGTCGGTGTCGTCGGTGCGGGCGGTGAGCATCAGGATCGGCCCGTCGTACTGCTCACGCACCTTGCGGCAGATGCTCAGCCCGTCCTCGCCGGGCAACATCAGGTCCAGGACCACCAGGTCCGGCTGCTCGGCAATGATCCGCGCCGCCGCCACGGCCCCATCGCCCTCGATGGCGACGCGCAACCCGTTGCTTTCGAGATACTCACGGGTCAGCTCGGCCAGACGCTGGTCATCCTCGACGATCAATACCTGCCAGGCTTCTTGTTCCACTTGGGGGGCCTCGTCTTGCTGCGAATAAAAAAGAAGGATCAGCACTTACCTGTGGCGAGGGAGCTTGCTCCCGCTCGATTGCGCAGCAATCGCAAAAAGCGGGGCCGCTTCGCAGCCCAGCGGGAGCAAGCTTCCTCGCCACCACAGTGCTCGCTCCAGAGGTTCGAATACCGCCCCCTCTTTTTGTCATATCAAAGGAGGATAAACATGCCAGCACACCGGCCGATTGTATAAACGCCACCCCCGGAGAAAACAAGCCGGTAAATGCGTTCGGTCAGCCGGTTTTTATGTGGTAACGTCCGCGCCCGCAGAAATCCTCGGGCTGTTTTCGAGCCATCGAAAACGTTGAAAAAAGGTCCACTCCAGCTAGTTCGCGGCCTACAGAGGCATTCCACGTTTCGCACACAAATTACGCACAGGCTTATCCACAGGTAGTACGTTGCAATCATCCCCCAAAACGCATTATCTTGTAGCCCGCCGCGCAAAAAACCCTACATATAGGGTTTAGCGCCAAAAACCAAACACAAGTCGGACAGGAAATTCAAGCGCTTTTCTGGCTTCTGTCCACCTGAAACATCGCATTTCCCAAAGCCCAGACCGCCCTTGCGGATGGCAACTGTTTCGAAGTCGAAAACGATCGGAACGGTACGGGTGTTGCAGTCCATTGCCGGTACCCCGGCAATCCGGTCCAGGGCCAAGGCCCTCGGCCAAGAACTTCGGATGGAAGCAGCGCCAGACGCCTGTTTCCTACTGTCCCGAAGTTGTTATACCCGACGCCAGTCGGTTGTAGTGCTTCAGGACGGAACGGTGGGCACCGTAATGGCGCCCAAATAAACATAGAGAATGTGGAGACACCCATGCACACCGACACAACTCGCGAGAACCCGCAGGCCACCGCGCCGCTGGCCGCCGATTCGACTCCGGATCTGTCCGCCACCGCGCCAGGCCAACTGCGTGTGATCAAGCGTAACGGCACTGTCGTTCCTTACACCGATGACAAGATCACCGTCGCCATCACCAAAGCGTTTCTTGCAGTTGAAGGCGGTACCGCTGCCGCTTCGTCGCGCATCCATGACACCGTGGCCCGCCTGACCGAACAAGTGACCGCGACCTTCAAGCGTCGCATGCCATCGGGCGGCACCATCCACATCGAAGAAATCCAGGACCAGGTCGAACTGGCCCTGATGCGTGCCGGCGAGCAGAAAGTGGCTCGCGACTACGTGATCTATCGTGATTCGCGCGCCAAGGAGCGTGCCACCCGCGCGCCGGCCGACGCACCGGTCCAGGCCCACCCTTCGATCCGCATCGCCCGCGCCGACGGCAGCCTGGCGCCGCTGGACATGGGTCGCCTGAACACCATCGTCACCGAAGCCTGCGAAGGCCTGGAAGAAGTCGACGGCGAGCTGATCCAGCGCGAAACCCTGAAGAACCTCTACGACGGCGTCGCCCTCAAGGACGTCAACACCGCTCTGGTGATGACTGCGCGGACCCTGGTAGAACGCGAACCGAACTACTCCTTCGTCACCGCCCGCCTGCTGATGGACACCCTGCGTGCCGAAGGCCTGGGCTTCCTGGGCGTCGCCGAGAGCGCGACCCACCACGAAATGGCCGACCTGTACGCCAAGGCCCTGCCGGCCTACGTCGCCAAGGGTATCGAATACGAATTGCTGAACCCGGTCCTGGCCTCCTTCGACCTGGAAAAACTCGGCAAGGCGATCAACCACGAGCGTGACCAGCAGTTCACCTACCTGGGCCTGCAAACCCTGTACGACCGTTACTTCATCCACAAGGACGGCATCCGCTTCGAACTGCCGCAGATCTTCTTCATGCGCGTGGCCATGGGCCTGGCGATCGAAGAGAAGCACAAAGAAGACCGTGCCATCGAGTTCTACAACCTGTTGTCGTCGTTCGACTACATGGCGTCGACCCCGACCCTGTTCAACGCCGGCACCCTGCGTCCGCAGCTGTCCAGCTGCTACCTGACCACCGTGCCGGACGATCTGTCGGGCATCTACGGCGCGATCCACGACAACGCCATGCTGTCCAAATTCGCCGGTGGCCTGGGCAACGACTGGACTCCGGTTCGCGCATTGGGCTCGTACATCAAGGGCACCAACGGCAAGTCCCAGGGCGTCGTGCCGTTCCTCAAGGTGGTCAACGACACCGCCGTGGCGGTCAACCAGGGCGGCAAGCGCAAGGGCGCGGTCTGTGCCTACCTGGAAACCTGGCACATGGACATCGAAGAGTTCATCGAGCTGCGCAAGAACACCGGTGACGATCGTCGTCGTACCCACGACATGAACACCGCCAACTGGATCCCCGACCTGTTCATGAAGCGCGTCTTCGACGACGGCAAGTGGACCCTGTTCTCGCCGTCCGAAGTACCGGACCTGCATGACCTGACCGGCAAGGCCTTCGAAGAGCGCTACGAGTACTACGAAGCCCTGACCGAGTACAACAAGATCAAGCTGTTCAAGGTCGTCCAGGCCAAGGACCTGTGGCGCAAGATGCTCTCGATGCTGTTCGAGACCGGCCACCCATGGCTGACCTTCAAGGACCCGTGCAACCTGCGCAGCCCGCAGCAGCACGTGGGCGTGGTCCACAGCTCGAACCTGTGCACCGAGATCACCCTGAACACCAACAAGGACGAGATCGCGGTCTGCAACCTGGGCTCGATCAACCTGCCGAACCACATCATCGATGGCCAGCTGGACACCGCCAAGCTGCAACGCACCGTGAACACCGCCGTGCGCATGCTCGACAACGTGATCGACATCAACTACTACTCGGTGCCGCAGGCGAAGAACTCCAACTTCAAGCACCGTCCGGTCGGCCTGGGCATCATGGGCTTCCAGGATGCGCTGTACCTGCAACACATCCCGTACGGTTCCGATGCCGCGGTCGAGTTCGCCGACAAGTCCATGGAAGCGGTCAGCTACTACGCGATCCAGGCGTCCTGCGACCTGGCCGACGAGCGCGGTTCGTACGAGACGTTCCAGGGTTCGCTGTGGTCCAAGGGCATCCTGCCACTGGACTCGCAACAGATCCTGATCGCCCAGCGCGGCGAGAAGTACATCGACGTTGACCTGAACGAATCCCTGGACTGGGCACCGGTTCGCGCCCGTGTGCAGAAAGGCATCCGTAACTCCAACATCATGGCCATCGCACCGACCGCCACCATCGCCAACATCACCGGCGTGTCGCAGTCGATCGAACCGACCTACCAGAACCTGTACGTGAAATCGAACCTGTCGGGCGAATTCACCGTGATCAACCCGTACCTGGTCCGCGACCTCAAGGCCCGCGGCCTCTGGGACTCGGTCATGATCAACGACCTGAAGTACTACGACGGTTCGGTGCAGCAGATCGAGCGCATCCCGCAGGAACTCAAGGCGCTCTACGCCACGGCGTTCGAAGTGGACACCAAGTGGATCGTCGACGCCGCCAGCCGTCGCCAGAAGTGGATCGACCAGGCTCAGTCGCTGAACCTGTACATCGCCGGCGCCTCGGGCAAGAAGCTGGACGTGACCTACCGCATGGCCTGGTACCGTGGCCTGAAAACCACCTACTACCTCCGTGCCCTGGCCGCCACCAGCACCGAGAAGTCGACCATCAACACCGGCAAGCTGAACGCTGTTTCCAGCGGCGGCAACCACGGTGACGACTCGGTCCTGGCCGCCCCAGCAGGACCTGCGCCAGTGCCAAAGGCCTGCGCGATCGACGAGCCGGATTGCGAAGCTTGCCAATAAGCTGAGCGGGCGGGCGCTGAGAGGCGCCTGCTGAAAGAAGCCCCCGATAGACCGCTGGTTTATCGGGGGTTTTCTTTTGTCTGGAGGAAAGTGGCGCCTGACCTGGCCCCATCGCGAGCAAGCTCGCTCCCACCTTTGAGCTGCATGTACGGCACCCGTGGGAGCGAGCTTGCTCGCGATGAGGCCGGACCAGGTACAACAAAACCTGCGCCCACAAAAAAGCCCCTCTTACGAGGGGCTCCTTGTGCAGCTTCAAGCCACCTGAGGCATCACGCCATCTGAATGATGGTCTGCATGATGGTGCTCTGGGTGGAGATGGTCTTGGCGTTCGCCTGGTAGTTGCTCTGTGCCTTGATCAACTCGACCAGCTCGTTGGTCAGGTTGACGTTGGACTCTTCCAGCGAGTTGGACACGATCGAACCCAAGGTGCCGGTTTGCGGGGCGTCGTAGCCCGGAATACCCGACGCGAAGGTTTCTTTCCAGCTGGTACCGCCTACCGGCTGCAGGCCTTGCTCGTTGGTGAAGCTGGCGAGCGCGAGCTGGCCGATCGGCTTGGTCTGGTTGTTGCTGAAGTTGGCCAGCAATACACCGCTGCCGTCGATGGTCAGGTTGGTGATCTGGCCGGTAGCGTAACCGTTCTGGGTCGGAATCGACCGGGCGGTGTCTGCGTTGAATTGGGTGGTGTTGGCCATGGAGATAGTAATGGTTGGTGCGCTCGCAGCACCATTGGCGGCCCAGACACCATTGGTTACGGTACCGGGCACCCAGCCAGTCAAGACCAGATCGTTGTTGATAGTCGCCGGAGGCGTGCTGACCTGAACCAGTTTGCCACTGGAGTCAAAGCTCATGGTCGACGGAACAGGCGCGGTAGCACCGGTAGTGGTCGGCAGGCTGCCGTTCAGGTTACGACCATCGATCAAGGTATAGACGTTCCAGGTATTGCCGGCAGTCTTGACCATGTATTGGTCCATGGAATGCTGGTTGCCCTGAGTGTCGTAGATCGGCGTGGTGAACTGCTTGGTGAATGTGGACGTATCGTTAGGATTGAACGCGGCGGTAATCGGCAACGCGGTCGAGTTCAGGTTGATCGTCGACGACACCAGGCTGGTGGCGGTTGGCGGCAGGTTGGACGTGTCGATACGCAGGTCGGTCAGGATTCCGTTCTGGATCTTGCCGTTGGCATCCACGCCATAGCCCTGCAACTTGGCAGTGCCATCGCTGTTGGTGATGTAGCCTTCCTTGTCGGTCTTGAAGGTACCGGCACGGGTGTAGCTCAGGGAACCGTCGTTGCTCAGGACAAAGAAGCCCTGGCCCTGGATCCCCATGTCCAGCACGTTGCCGGTGTTGTTGACGTCACCCTGGCCGAATTGCTGGGAAACGTTGGCCAGGCGCACGCCGTTGCCTACAGTCTTGCTGCCCGAACCCAGCTTGGTGGCCGAGTAGACATCCTCGAATTCCGCACGGGACGATTTGAAACCGGTGGTCGCCACGTTGGCGATGTTGTTGCCGGTGACGTCCAGCTGTTTGTTGGCAGCATAGAGACCGCTAAGGCCGATGTTGAAAGACATTTTCCACTCCTATTGCCGGGTTAGTCGGCTCTACATACCAATAGTTTGTACTTTGGACAGGGCGATGCTGCCCAGCCCGGCCAGGTTGAGCATCAATTCACCGCCCGTCTGGCTGATCGTCACGCTGCTGACCGTGGCCGGCAGGTTGGTGATCAGCGACGTCGGCTTGCCATCGATGGTGGTCGAGGCCGCGAAGGTGTAAGTACCGGATTCGACGGTGGTGCCCGCGTCGTTCTTGCCATCCCAGATGAAGGCCGAGTTGCCGGCTTTCTGCGCGCCAAGGTCGATGGTGCGGATGGTCTTGCCGTCCTTGTCCATGATCTTGACCGCGACAGAGCCCGAGGCCGGTACCACCACGGTGCCGTTGAGGCTCTTGGAGGTATCGACCACCGCCTTGTCACCCGGAGCGATGACCGAACGCCCCACCAGCGACGAGGCCTGCAAGGCTTGCGAGGAGTTGTAGTTGCCGGCGATGCCGCTCACGGTCTGGTTGAGGGTGGTGATGCCCTCCAGGCTGCTGAACTGCGCCAGCTGAGCCACGAACTCGCCGTTGTCCTGGGGTTCCAGCGGGTTCTGGTTCTTGAGCTGAGTGACCAGCAATTGCAGGAACGCATCCTTGCCCAGTTCCTTCTTGCCGGTCGCCGCACCCGTCAACGAGCCCAAGGCATCGGAGGGCTTGTTGGTCTTGACCGAAGAGTTGGCCAGGATTTCGTTGAGGCTCAAACCGCCGGTGGTGTTAGTAACGCTCATGTGACTCGCCCCTTATCACTGACCCAGGGTCAGGACCTTCTGCATCATGGTTTTGGCGGTGTTCATCATTTCGGCGTTGGTCTGGAACGAACGACTGGCGGAAATCATGTCGGCCATTTCTTCGACCACGTTGACATTCGGGTAGTAGACATAACCCTTGGCGTCGGCAGCCGGATGGTTTGGCTCATAACGCGCTTCCAGATTGCTCTGGTCCTCGACCACGCCCAGCACCTGCACACCCTGCCCGGCTGCGTCCTGCTCCTGGAACAGCGAGTCGCTGCCGCCGGACTGACCGCCTTGGAACATAGTGGCGAAGACCGGGTGGCGCGCGCGGTAGGTCTGGTCGATGCTCGACGAAACGGTTTCGGCGTTGGCAATGTTACTGGCGACGGTGTTCAGGCGAGTGGTCTGGGCACTCATGGCACTGCCGGCAATGTTGAATACGCTCGCGATCGACATGGATTACTCTCCGCGCAGGGCCGATACCAGCCCTTTGAATTTGCTGTTGAGCAGGGTGAAGCTGGCCTGGAAGTTCACGGAGTTTTCCGCGTAGTTGGACTGTTCCAGCTGAGCGTCCACGGTGTTCTGGTCAATCGAAGGTTGCATCGGCGTGCGATACATCAGCGACTCATCGCCATTGCCCAGGCCCTCGGCCTCGATATGACGGCTGTTGGTCATGTTCAGGGCAAAGCTACCGTTCTTGGTCCTCTCGTTCTGCTCGGCGAGCACTTTGGAGAAGTCCAGGTCCCGAGCCTTGTAGTTCGGGGTATCGGCGTTGGCAATGTTGTTGGCCAGGACTTCGGCACGCTGGGCGCGGAAGCTCAGGGCCTTTTCATGGATACCGAGCGCTTTATCGAAGCTGATGCTCATGGCACAAACCTTTGAGTGACCAATGTACGTACGATGGTTATAGCAAGCGTCGTGCCACTTTCCAAAAGCCCATAAACCGGGGCTTTGCGGGCAGCGGCAAGGCGGCAATGCCAGAAAAGCGGCAATGGGCTTCCGCTTGACTGCCGCTTTTCTGCCGCTCTCAGCGTCAATGGCGAAATTGTGGGAGCGGGCTTGCCCGCGAAAGCGGTGTATCAGGCGGCATCAATGTCTCTATTGGATCGCCTTCGCGAGCAAGCCCGCTCCCACAGAAGATTGGGGGGATTTGATGGAAGTTGACAGGCAAAAAAACGGGAGCCTTAGAGGGCTCCCGTTTTTTGACACACCGGCCAATCACTTCGCCTGATAGATGATCCCCGGACTGCACTGCACCATCTGGTAATGATCCGGCAAGCCATTCAACGCCTCTGAGGCGCCGAGGAACAGATAACCGCCCGGCTTCAGGGTGCCGTGGATCCGCAGCAGGATGTCTTTCTTCACTTCAGCGGAGAAATAGATCAGCACGTTGCGGCAGAACACGATGTCGAATTTGCCCAGGCTGGCATAGCTGTCCAGCAGGTTGAACGAGCGGAACTCCACACGATTCTTGATCGGCGCCTTGACCACCCAGCGCCCCGGACCTTTCGGGTCGAAGTAGCGTTGCAGGCGATCAGGCGACAGGCCACGGCCGATGGCCAGGCTATCGTACTCGCCGGTCTTGCAGTTGGTGAGCATGGACCCCGACAAGTCGGTGGCGACGATTTGCACGCCGCCCTTCAACTGGCCGATATTGGTCCGCTCGAATTCATCGATGGACATCGAGATCGAGTACGGTTCCTGTCCCGACGAACACGCCGCCGACCAGATCCGCAAGCGCTGCCCCGGACTGGCCTTGATGGCCGCCGGCAGTACCTTGTTCTTCAATACCTCGAATGGATAGGTGTCACGAAACCACAAGGTTTCGTTGGTGGTCATCGCATCCACCACCATCTCGCGCAGCCCACTGCGCGGCTGGGTCTGGATACGCTGCACCAGCTCGCCCAACGATTTGAGGCCCTGTTGCTCCATCAATTTGTTGAGACGGCTCGACACCAAGTATTGCTTGTTCTCACCAAGCAATATGCCACAGGCTTTTTCCAGGAAGACCCGGAACTGTTCGAAATCCAAATTACCCGTAGACAAGATGCCGCCTCTTTCATTGTATTGATTTGCCGGGCGCACAACGCGCCCGACCTTTTATCCTGCTGTCTTGATCCGATCGACCACCCGGGACGCCAGATCATCGGGCCGGAATTTCGCCAGGAAATCGTCGGCACCGACCTTCTTGACCATCGCCTGGTTGAAAACCCCGGACAACGAGGTGTGCAGGATGATGTGCAGCTTCTGCATACGCGGATCGCTGCGGATCTCCGAGGTCAGGGTGTAGCCGTCCATCTCCGGCATCTCGATGTCCGAGATCATCATCAGGAATTCTTCTTCGGGCTTCTTGCCCTCTTCCACCAGCTTGCGCAGGTAGTCCAGCGCCTGGCGCCCGTCGTTCAGCGCCACCACTTCGACACCGATGGTCTGCAGGCAACGCGTCACCTGCTTGCGTGCCACCGACGAGTCATCGACGGTCAGCACCCGCAGCGAAATCGCCTTGTGCTGGGTCTCGGCATCCACCACACCGACGGAAATGGCTTCCGGGGTCGGCGCAACTTCGGCGAGGATTTTCTCCACGTCGATGATTTCCACCAACTGGTTGTCGACCCGGGTCACTGCCGTCAGGTAGTGATCACGACCGGTGCCCTTGGGCGGTGGATGGATCTCTTCCCAGTTCATGTTGACGATGCGTTCCACCGAGCGCACCAGGAAGCCCTGGGTCTTGGTGTTGTACTCAGTGATGATCACGAACGGATTGCTCTGGTCCAGCAGCCGACCGGAACCGGTCGCCATTGCCAGATCGAGGATCGGGATCGTCGCTCCGCGAATATTCGCCACACCGCACACGACGGGACTGGACTTGGGCATCAGGGTCAGCTTGGGGCATTGCAGCACCTCGCGCACCTTGAATACGTTGATCCCATACATTTGCTGTCCGTCGAGACGGAACAACAACAGCTCCAGGCGATTCTGACCCACCAGCTGAGTGCGCTGGTTTACTGAATCCATTACTCCCGCCATGCCCTGACTCCTACCTAACGCTAATGTGTCCGACGCGCCTGAATCATTAAACGGCACGGGGCTTGCTATTCAACCGGCATGAACGCACAAACGACATTTTCTCGACGCCTGACCACTCACTGCCGCTACTGGCTCGGTGCACTGCTGGCTGTCTGCCTGTTCGCTTCGGGCCGCCCTGCCCTGGCAGATGCTCCGGTTACCTTGCCTGATCTCCTTATCGGCGTCACTCAGGGCTTTCTTGAATTCACCGTAGAAGACTACCTGGCTACCAGTCAAACCGAAGGTCGCTATGAAATCGAAGTCAACCAGCTCGACCCGCGCCTGCGCATGCCGATGTGCGACAAGGAATTGACTGCCTCGCTGGAGAGTCCGGCCCGGCCCCTGGGTCGCGTCACGGTCAAGGTTCGTTGCGACAGCGCCGCCCCGTGGACCGTGTTCGTACCGGCTCAAGTGCGCCTGTATCGGGAAATCGTCACGACCACTCGTCCGCTCAAACGGGCCGGGATCGTCGAGCCCCAGGACGTCGTGCTGCGCGAACGCGACATCAGCCAGATCACCCAGGGTTTCCTGACGTCGGTGGATCAGGCCATCGGGCAGAAACTTGTCCGACCAATGGTAGCCGACCAAGTTGTCACCCTGGTGCATCTGGAGCAAGCCGAAGTGGTACGCAAGGGCGACCAGGTGGTCATCACCGCCCGCAGCGGTACCCTGGCGGTACGGATGCCCGGCGAGGCCTTGTCCAATGGCGGTATGCGGGAACAGATCCGGGTGAAAAACCTCAACTCCCAACGGGTAATCAAAGCGCAGGTCATGGCCCCCGGCCAGGTGGAAGTGGCCATGTAGAGACTTGGTAGAGACGGGTACAAAGCTGGCGCTTGACCCCGGTGTTCCCTAGACTGTGCCTTTATACGAAGGCTTGCGCAGACGTGCGCATGTTCATTGAATAAATGAGCCTAAAGTTTTTTCAGGGATGGCCGAGAACATGGCAAGCGTCCAAATATCCAGAGGTTTTCTACCATGGTCATCGACTTCAATCGTTTAAACAGCTCTTCACCGTTGCCAGGCACTACCCGTACCAGCGCGAGCAAGGAAACCGACAAGTCCGCACCGCTGCCTACCCAGGCCGAAAAGGTCAACACCGGAGAGTCCGTACACCTCAGCACTGAGGCCCAGCAGTTGCAGAAGGTCACTGACAAGCTGCGCGATCAACCTGTCGTCGATAAAGCCCGCGTGGCCGAATTGAAAGCAGCAATCGCCGATGGCAGCTATAAAGTCGACAGCAACCGCGTAGCCAGCAAACTGCTCAACTTCGAAGCCCAGCGCTAGGCCGCCGCCTGCGCAGGCTTTTGGACGCTCAAGACCCAAGGCCAGCCATGCACGACACGAATTTATTGCAACTGATCATCGACGACTTCGCTCCAGCGCAACAGCTGCTGGAATTACTGCAGGCCGAATCCGTGGCGTTGCACGGTCGCGACATGCCTCTGCTGGAAAATATCCTGGCGCAGAAGCAGGCATTGATCATTCTGCTCGACCAGCATGGCCGCAAGCGCAGCGAGATCCTCATCAGCCTCAACCTGCCCGCCACTCACGAAGGCCTCGAGCAACTGGCCAGCCAGTCGTCGATCGGCGATCAATTGCTGTCCCAGAGCAAAGTCCTCAATGACCTGCTCGCCCAGTGCCAAGCGACCAATGCGCGTAATGGCCAGTCGATCCTGACCCAGCAGGCCGCCACCGCCAATCAGTTGCGTATCCTCAACGGCGGCGAAATCCCGACGCTGTATGACGCCAGCGGCTCGACCGCCCGGATGGTCAAGCACCGCCCGCTCAGTCAGGCGTAAAAGGAACAGCGCCTGTGCTCTATCAACGCGCGAGACATGCTGGCAAAATGCTAGCTACTCGTAGTCGTATTTTGCCTGGAGATTGACCTACCGTGTTCAATGCCTCAAACGCGGATGATGCTCCGCAGCCACCGAAGGTCCTCACCACGCCTCTGGAAATCTCCGGCAACCTGCGGATGCTGCAGGAAAGCCACGACCCGCTGATCATTACCTTTCACGAACGCACCCAGCGTTTTCAAAGCTATCTGGTGAATGTGGATCGCGAGAACAACACCATTGCCCTGGATGAAATGATTCCGCGTGATGGCGAACGCTTCCTGCTGGCAGGCGAGCCGTTTCGTGTCGAAGGCTTCCATGACGGTGTGCGTATCGCCTGGGAAAGCAACGGTCCGCTGACCATCGATGAGTCCAAGGATGGTCGCTGCTATCGTGGCGCCCTGCCTGAGGAAGTGGTTTATCACCAGCGCCGCAACGCCTTTCGCGCCGCTCTGAAACTGACGCAACTGGTGAGCGTCGAACTGGGTGGCGATAAGCTCAAGTCCCCGGTCAGCGGCAAGCTCCTGGACATCTCGGCCACCGGCTGCAAGCTGCGCTTCGAAGGCGACATCACCGAACGCCTGCAATTGGGCCAGGTCTATGAGCGCTTCATCGCCGCCCTGCCCTTTGGCAACATGACTGCACCGGTCGAGTTGCGCCACCTGCATTTCGAAGAACGAATCAACACCACCTTCGCCGGCGTGCGCTTCCATAATGTCAGCGGTCTGGTGCAGCGTCAGGTCGAGCGCTTTGTCTATCAACTCCAGCGTGAAGCCCGTCGTTTCGATAAAGACGAGCTCTGATTCCAAGCTTTTGAAAAAAACGGGCAGTCCCTTGCGGTGACTGCCCGTTTTTTATGCCTTTCTGGATATCCTCACTCCAGGCATTGCTGTGCTTGCGCTGGCCTCATCGCGAGCAGGCTCGCTCCCACAGTAGATCGATGTGGCTTGGGATGACTCGCCCAACACAAACCCCCTGCTCGCGATAGGCGCCACCGCGGTGTACCAATTGTTGACGCCTTTATCGCCGACAACCTCAAGGCGTGGCCTGGGTGAAGTCCGCTGCATCAGTCTCCGCCACCGTTTCATGCTCGGGCTCGGGCTCGGGCCCTGGCTCAACGTCCGGAGTGGCCGGCGCCTGCATCTGATCTTGCACCACCTGCTCGTCCACCCGCGGGTCGAGACAGGCCACCAGCGGCGAACTCGACATGCTGTCCGGCATGGCAACGTGATGCAACGGCGCGTCGTCGACCTGATGCAGGTTGGTCACCGCTTTCGGCCGGATCCGCCACACCAGCACCAGGGCGAAGAAGGCAGAAAAGGCATACAACATGTGACTGCCGAACATTTTCATCAGCACCCCCGCCACCAGTGGCCCGATACTGGCGCCAACACCGTAGGTCACCAGCAGCATCGCCGTCAGCGACACCCGCCGATCACCTTCGACGTGGTCGTTGGAGAACGCCACCGCCAATGGATACAGGCAGAACTGGACCAGCGAACAGCAGAAGCCGGCCACGAACAGCACCTCAAGCGGCACCTGCTGCAGAATCGCCAGCGGCATCGCGCAGACCGCGAGGAACAGCGCAAAGCAGCGGATCAGCATCGCCCGGTCATAACGGTCGGACAACCAGCCCAACGGCCACTGGACCAGCAATCCGGCAAAGATGCAGCTACCCATGAACAGACCGACCTGCTCGGTGGACAAACCCTGCTGCGAGGCATACAACGGCGCCAGGCCATAGAACGAGCCGACGATCAGTCCCGAGCCCAGCACGGTGCTCAGCGACTGCGGCACCCGCTTGATGAAAAAACGCGGCTCCATCGGTGCCGGACGCAGCGGTGCCGGGTGAATCCGCCGGGTCAGCGCGACCGGCACCAGACACAGGGCAAAACACAGCGCCACCAGCATCAGCAGTTCCAGCCCCAGGGCCGGATGCATGACCAGGATCAGCTGGCCCAGCACCAACCCCAAGTACGAGGCAATCATGTAGCCGCTGAACACCACGCCACGCTGCTTGGCGTCGGCCTGCTCGTTGAGCCAGCTTTCGATGACCATGTACTGGCACATCATGCCCAGGCCCACGATCATCCGTAGCACGATCCAGGCCGGCAACCAGTTCACCAGACCGTGCCCCAGGACCGCCGCGCCAACGATCCCGGCGCAGGCTGAATAGGCCCGGATATGCCCGACCCGGGCGATCAGCCGGTGGCCGATCTTGCCACCCAACACCAGGCCGAAGTAGTTGGCCGCCATCAGCGCACCGACCCAAAGGCTGTCGACATGGTCGGCCGCCAGCCGCAAGGCCAGATAAGTACTCAAGAGGCCGGAGCCGATCAACATCATCAGCGAGGCGAAATAAAGCGCTCGAAAAGGTTTCCAGATTTGGCGCATCGGCGTTCCGAGCGGCTCCTTGAAGTGAGTGAGGGCTACCTTGCAAGATAGCCCGGATGCAGCGGTTGGTCAGGCTGTGTACGAGATAGTTTGAAACGCAGGTTAGGCAAGGCAAAAACCGGCGAGGAACGGCCGGGGTCGCACTCGACTTGACTGGTTGTCAATGAGCATTCCGATCGGACTCGCGCACGAGCCGGTTTTAACGCCGCATAACCAAGTTTCAAGCTATTTCGTGCATAGCCTAGGCCTGTGCCGCCAGGACGCGTCGTTCCCAGGCCGTGATCTCATCAAAGAAACTGGTCAGTTCCAGGCTCTTCGTAGCGATGTAACCTTCGATGAACTCGCTACCGAACAGTTCCTTCGCGACCTGGCTACGCTTCAGACGTTCCAGGGCGGCATGCAAGGTACATGGCAGCGACAGATTATCCGGGACCTCGAATTCACCCTGGATCGCCGCGCTCGGCTCCAGGCGCTGCTCGATGCCATGAAGCCCGGCGGCCAGGCTGGCGGCAATCGCCAAGTACGGGTTGGCATCCGCACCCGGCAGACGGTTTTCGACCCGTCGGGCCACCGGTGAGCTGGCGGGTATGCGCAACCCGGCCGAGCGATTGTCATGGGACCAGCAGGCATTGTTCGGGGAGGCGTACGGGTGGCACAGGCGCTGGTAGGAGTTCACGTTCGGCGCCAGCAGCGCAGTGAAATCCGCCAGGCAGGCCTGTTGCCCGCCAATGAAATGCCGGAAGGCCGCTGTCGGCTCGCCGGCCTCATCGGAAAACACGTTGCGACCACTGTCGAGCTCGACGAGGCTCTGATGGATGTGCATCGAACTGCCCGCGGTGTGCGCCAATGGCTTGGCCATGCAGACCACGGTCAGGCCGTGCTTGAGCGCCACTTCCTTAAGCAGGTGCTTGAACAGGAACGTCTGGTCGGCCAATAACAGCGGATCGCCATGCAGCAGATTGATTTCGAACTGGCTCACGCCCATTTCATGCATGAAGGTGTCACGAGGCAAGCCCAGCGCCGCCATGGCTTCATAGACTTCACTGAAGAACGGGCGCAGGCCGTTGTTGGAGCTGACGCTGAACGCCGATTGCCCATCTTCGCGACGACCGTCCAGGCCCACCGGCGGCTGGAACGGCTGGGTCGGGTCCGGGTTGGGCGCGAACACGAAAAATTCCAGCTCGGTCGCCACCACTGGCGCCAGGCCATGGGCCGCATAGCGGGCGATCACCGTTTTGAGTTGGCCGCGCGTGGACAGCGGCGAGCTTTCGCCACTCAGTTCGTCGGCGTCACAGATTGCCAGGGCACGAGGCTGCCGGCTCCATGGCAGGCGATGGATCTGCTTCGGATCGGCCACCAACGCCAGGTCTCCGTCCTCACCGCCATAGAAACGCGCCGGCGGATAACCGCCCATGATGCACTGCAGCAATACGCCCCGCGCCAGCTGCAACCGCCGGCCTTCGAGAAAGCCCTCGGCGGTCATTACCTTGCCTCGCGGCACGCCATTCAAATCCGGCGTGACACATTCAATCTCATCAATGCCGGTCAGTCGCTGTGCGAGTGAACCCAGGCCATCGGTCGTCATGACGCAATCCTTGTTATGTGCGAGCCGCGAGCGGCGACCCGTACAAAATAGGCTTCGGCTGTTCGGAATATCAAGCAGCCCAACACAATAAACACCGAGCGATTTCTCATGTGGGAGCGGGCTTGCTCGCGAATGCGGTGTGTCAGTTAATAAATCTCCGTCTGATACACCGCATTCGCGAGCAAGCCCGCTCCCACAGGGTTTTGACTCTGCTGCTCGATGACTTACGGCAGATAGATGCGGAACACCCCACCGCCCAGCACACCTCCATTGGCAATCTCGGTACGCCCGCACACGCCGCCGCGCTGATGCAACCCGGCGATCCGCGCGGCAAAGTACAAGCCCAGGCCGGTGCTGCCGCTGCTGTGGTTGATACCCTGCACATATTCGGCCTGACGCTCGATCATTTCGGCCGGGTAGCCGTCACCGTCGTCATTGATGGTCAACACCAGGTGCCCGGCCTCGTCGCTGGCACTGATCAATAACGCCTGGCGCCCGTGGCGAATGGCGTTGGTGATGCAGTTGTCGAGCACCGAGGCAATGAGCTCGCGGTCGAAAAAGCCCAGGGGGCTCAGCGGATCGACTTCATAGGTCGCCATGATCCCGCGGCTGCGGAACACGTCCTGGTGACCGGCCAACTGCGCCTCGATGAAATCATCCAGTTCGTGATAGGCCGGATGCAGTGGCAACTGGTTGACGCCGAGCTTGTAGAGCCCCAGCAACTGCACCATCAGGCCGTTGAGGTGGGCGAACTCGAACTCGATGACACCCTGCTCCGGGGTCTGGCGATCGGGCTCGGGCAACCGCTCGAGCCATTGCGTATGCGCCTGCATGAGCAAGGTCAGGGAGTTCTTCATGTCGTGCACTGTCGATGCGATCACCGTGGAAAAATCGAGTGCCTGTTCGCTGTCATTCATCGCCAAATGCCTTGCTTCGCAGTTTCTGATAACGCGCAAAACGCGCATCGGTATCGGGCATCATGCCCACCAGTTTCAGGCAGGCGCGACACTCTTGCAGCAGTTCCGATTCCACGCTGGTATCGGTGCCGTGCAAAAGGGACTGCGCCATGTTCAAAGCAATACTGATGTTCTTGGGCTGCATTTTCAGTGCGCGGCGGAACAACTCCCGCGCCTCTGGCAATGCGCCCGTCTTGTAGACGCGCACACCTTCGCGGTTCAGCTCGGCGGCGGCATTGCCCTGGTTGAGAATGTTCGGGTCATCGGTGAGTTTGGCGATGCCTTGCATCACCGCCGGATCATCACCGTAGATTTCCGCGCAGTTCTTGAGCATCGACTCGCCGGCACTGGTCTGGCCGAGCATCTGCAACTGCTTGGCGACCAGCAACGCGGCTTCGGCGCTCATGAACTGTTCCATGCCATCGAGGCGCTGCAAGGCCTGTTCGGTGAGTTTCTCCGCGGTTTCGGCGTCGTTGAGCAACAGGCTCGTGGCCTTCATCAACCGCGCCCGGACCTGCAACCCCGGGTCGTTGAGGTTTTCCTTCGCCACGGCGCTGAGGGTAGTGTTGATCTCCAGCCGGGTGCGGGTGTCGAGGCCCTTTTCGCTGCCCTTGCTGATCAGCGCATGGGCCAGGCCGAGGTTGCTTTCCGGGTCCTTGAAACGCGACTGCGCGCCCTGCCCGACCGCCTGGCGATAGGCCCTGGACGCGGTGTCATAGTCTTCGTTGGTCATCGCCAGCTTGCCCAGCAACGATTGCCGGCGCACCGCCAGCGGCGACAGGCGAACCGCTTCTTCCAGGACACTCTGGGCTTGTTTCGTATCGCCTTCGGCCACCAGCACCTCAGCCATGCCGTCGTACAGGGCAGGCATCATCGGGAAGGTTTTCAAGGCCTTTTCATAGACCTCCTTGGCCTGCCCGACCTGACCGCGCTTGAACAGCAACTTGCCCAGGCCCGCATAGGCCCAGGGCAACGGACGATCCGCCAGGATGGTGTTGTACAGACGCTCCAGGGCCTCGTTCTGATTCAGGTCGCGCAACGCATCGGCCCGATAGCGCAGGCACAACGGCCCGTAGCGCGGATCCTGCTTGCACAAGGCAATGCAGGCGTTAAGCACTTCCAACGGCTTGCCGCGATCCAGCGCCTGGAGGATCGGTTTGAGCAGGGTCTTGCGCTGTTCCAGTCGCTCCAGCCGCTGGGCCAGACCGGAACGGTTGAACGGCTTGGTCAAGTACGCGTCGGGCTCATGCTCCAGGGCGCTGAGCACCATCGCCTGACTGGTCTCGGCGGTCACCATGAGGAACACGCTTTCATGACTGATGAGCTTCTCGACCATCAGGTCTTCCAGCACCTGCTGGCCGTTCTTGCGCCCATCGCCCAGGTGATAGTCCTGCAAAATAAAGTCATAGCGCTTCTGCGAGCACATGCGCAGCGCCACTTCACCGGTATCGGCGGTGTCCACATCTTTGACGCCCAGCTCCCGCAACATGGAGCGGATCGAGCTGCGGAAATCCGAGAAATCATCGACGATCAGAAAACTTTTTTGGTGGTACGCCAGCATCGAGGATGTCCAGGCAAGTAAAAAAGATGCGCCCAAACGGGTGCTCATCAGCTTATCGGCCGCAAATGGCGTTCCGTTAACTGATCGTATGGGAGAGGTTTAGTGCGGGAAAAGCGTTAATGCCATTGCGCCAAAGGATCTCGGGCAGCCCAGGTAGAATCTGTGCTTTGGGATAGAACACACCCTGTGGCGAGGGAGCTTGCTCCCGCTGGGGCGCGAAGCGGCCCCTGCCTTGTCGAGGGCCGCTGCGCAGCCCAACGGGAGCAAGCTCCCTCGCCACAGGGTCAGGTGTCCACTTGGCATTTGCTGAACTGGCAGTGACATTCCGGCTTTGCTCGTCAGATCGTCACTTAGCGACGCCCCAACAGTCTTCCCCAAAAACCCACTTTCATCTCCGCGACCACTGGCGCAGGTGGCGCGATGTCTTGCCTTGCCGGATGGGTACTCGGACCATCAGGCCGGAGTAAATCCCCGGGATAATGCTCAAGCCCCAAGCATTGCGAATCATCAATCCCGAAGGCTTTCACGGCCGCCACGGCTTCCACGCACCAGCGACCGAAATAAGCACCACCTTCGAAATTCTCGTCGCCGTAGGTGTACCAATAGGGATGTCGATAGCTGACTGCTTGAGGATCGGAGCCGGATTTCGCTCCCGTTCGGACCTCCTTGTACCAGTGCTGAACGAACGTGCCTAGCAGCGATGCTTGCGAATCCGCAGGGGCATCCACCGCCGCCAGCAATCGACCGTAAGGCTTTGGGTAAAGCAGCACAGAGCCCACTTTGCGATTAGGGCTGCGGCTGGCGATGACCCGATCAAGCAATACGTCCTCACCTTCGTTGCCAATCAGCACCAACAGCCGTTGCCATTGATCGTCCGGAATTTCCAACGCCAGGGCCAGACCGACCAGCCAAAAGCAGACAATGTAATGGTCATAGTTGACCCGCCAACTGTGACGGGTTAATTGCTGCCCTTGAGTCCAGACCGACGCACCAAGACGCTCCGCCTCTTCCCATGCATCAAGCAGACCTGGGAAATAGCGCGATAAATCAGTTATAGGGTTGCCAGCGCTGTACCGGCGCAGAATCTGATGCCAGTGTTTCTTCGCAACGTTAAAGGTGTACTGCGGCGCGTAATCCGGGTTACCCGCAGGTTCCCTCATGATTCGTTGAGATTCCAGGATATAGCCGTCGTTGTCATCGACTACCTGATTCCAATAGCCGGCATTGCCGAGAGGAGCACGGATCATTTATTTACCCTAATTGCAGATGAATCGATCCCCGTACGCCATGCGATGACTTTTTTGGCATAAAACACACGCCGTGGCGAGGGAGCTTGCTCCCGGCCCCTGCCTTGTCGAGGGCCGCTGCGCAGCCCAGCGGGAGCAAGCTCCCTCGCCACGGGGTCAGGTGTCCACTTGGCATTTGCTGAACTGGCAGTGACATTCCGGCTTTGCTCGTCAGATCGTCACTTAGCGACGCCCCAACAGTCTTCCCCAAAAACCCACTTTCATCTCCGCGACCACTGGCGCAGGTGGCGCGATGTCTTGCCTTGCCGGATGGGTACTCGGACCATCAGGCCGGAGTAAATCCCCGGGATAATGCTCAAGCCCCAAGCATTGCGAATCATCAATCCCGAAGGCTTTCACGGCCGCCACGGCTTCCACACACCACCGACCGAAATAAGCGCCACCTTCGAAATTCTCGTCGCCGTAGGTGTACCAATAGGGATGTCGATAGCTGACTGCCTGGGGATCAGAACCGGACTTGGCACCTGTACGTATTTCCGTGTACCAATGCTTGACGAAGGCACCCAGCAACGAAGCTTGCGCATCCGCCGGAGCATCAATAGCCGCCAGCAACCGAGCGTAGGGTTTCGGATAAAGAAGTGTGGAGCCCACTTTGCGATCAGGGCTGCGACTCGCTATGACTCGGTCGAGCAGCACGTCCTCGCCTTCGTTGCCGATCAGTGCCAGCAACCTCTTCCATTGGTCGTCCGTAATATCCAGCACCAACCCCAACCCCACCAGCCAGAAACAGACGATGTAGTGGTCGTAATTGACACGCCAGCTGTGGCGGGTGAACTGCTGCTCCGAGGTCCAGATTGACGCGCCGAGACGCTCAGCCTCCTCCCAGGCATCGAGTAGCCCAGCGAAATAACGCGACAGATCGGCGATAGGGCATCCGGCAGAGTAACGACTCAGCATCTGGTGCCAGTGATCCTGGGCGATGGTGTAGACGTACTGCGGCGCGTAGTCGGGATCGCCCGCAGGGGTACGAGCGGTCTCGAGCGCTTTGATAATACGTTTATCACCATACTCAACCCATTTCGACCAATAACGGGAATCTCCCAACGGTGCACGGAACATTTACTTTTCCTAATTGCAAATGGGTCGATGCCAGTCGCCACGCTGCCTCAGATAGAAATCTGCCGGCCAAGCTTCGTCACTCGACATCTCTATAAACCGAAGAAATTCTTGTAAGCAGTCTCCACTCGGCCAGTCACCTGATCAGAAACGATGACCAGATTCTCCAGCTCAGCTGTTCCAACGGATAACAACGGACTGGAAATGTCAGGCGAAGGCAAGCCCAGTTGCTGGCGAACCTGGGAAATAGCACGAATTTCCAGCGGCAATAGATCAAAAGGCGCGTGTTTAAATTCGGGGTCCCATGCCCCGCCCCGGTCTTCGACATTGGACAGATGATATTGACACAGCGCTTCCAAAGCACCGGCCAGTGCTTGTTCGTTAGTCCAGCTGTCTACCACTTGCTGATAAACACCCAGCTCCATCGACGTGATCTGCGCAAGCGCACTCTCGCCCGAATAGAGCGAGTACAGCCACAGCACGAAGGGCTCGAACCGACGCTGTTTGAGATAACCAGGATCAACAGCGCCGTTTACGGTCAGCAGCCCGGCAAGCACATCGGCGACGGACGCAGCCAGCTCTTTGCGGTCAACCGCAATGAATCCGGCCAGCAAGCATCCGGCAATGCTCATCTGGTTAGTCAGATTGGGCACAGTTTTAAGACCTTGTAGAAAACTTGTCTTGGAAAACGCCTTCGCTTTGAGCATGAGCGCCCAGTAACGGTACATCACCGAACGCGAGACATCCTCCCAACCTGAGATATCTCGATCATTGATAGCAACTTCTCCCCGAATACCGTGATAGGTCGCCAACAGCCCCAATGAATCGGCTACGTTGTCCAATCCACTTAATGACTCACTGGCTAGATCCTCGTCTAGATAGTCAAGCTCTTGAGCAATCATGCCATCCGACTGGGAAAGCCAGCGTCGATGCTGCTCAAGTAGGGTATTGATCTTCTTCATTTTGGTGCGATCCCATGTATCCAAAAGCATCAATTGCGTGCCCAAGGAGAGACTCTCAAGATCTCCCCCTTTAAATCAACACCAATCAGATTTCCACTGACGCTTTCTGGCGCTTGGCGGAACTCTCTGAGCATCTGACGTGCCCGTTGCTGGTCCAATACATCAATATTACGGTAGCGCCCTTGCCGACCCGCGGCTTGGGTCAAAATATCTTCGACAAACGTCGTCATATTTTGTTGGCGAGGGGAGAGATCTCCGATAACCCCGGTTCTCGATGTTTTAACCTCAGTGAAAGCGAGCCGACCGTCGGGCGTCCGGCTGACGATATCGATACCATTGCCACTGCTGTTCTGCACAGCAAAGATGTCAGTATGATTATTGTCGCGCAAGAATGCTTTGGATATATCCTCCCCCAAATCGCCAATTTGCTTGTTCGTCAACTTCGAAAGATCTTTACCTCTAGATGATGCAAACAGATCGAGTGTGGTGTTCGGAGGAACCCATTTCGTGGGCGATGCTTCGACTTTCGCGAGCTTTTCAACCTTGGCCATATCGGCCATCGCCTCCAGCCCTTCCGTCCCAACCTTGATCCCGGCCTTCGCCAACGCCACCCCACCCTTGGCCGCGCCGCCGACACCAGTGGCGATACTGCCCACCTGCCAGACCAGTTCACCAATGTCCTGGCCCAATTGCACAGCACGGTCGTCGCCGCCTTTTTCGAGGGCGTCTTTGACGCGGTCGATCTTGGCGTTGAGTTCGTTGACCACGCCGGCACCGAATTGCTCGCGAGCCTTGGGGTCGTTGACCAGGGCTTTCAGGCCGTTGAGTCCCTCGATGGGGTGCATGAGAAACTGCCCCAGACCTTCGACATCGTTCCAGCCCGCCTGCACCAGCCCCTTGCCCAGGCCAAAGCGGGTCAGCATGTCCTGTTTCTGGTCGATGTAACCCCATTTGGCGATGACTTGTGCCTTGGCCATGAGGCCGTCGGCGGCGTTGTATTCCTTCTCTGCCTGGACCCACTGCTGGGTCGCCAGCCAGTTGTTGTCCACCGCCGAACCTGCTGCGGTAGTAGCGGTGCCGGTGTCCAGTGAGCTGGCGGCGGCCAGCCCGGTGACGAGGCTGACGATCAGGTTACGCTTGGCTTCGCGCTGGGCTTCGCTTTCGTCGGGGCTGGTTTCGGAGAACAGGCCGGTGAGCAGGCTCGACGCCGCCGCGCCTGCAGCGCCGCTGCCACAGCTCTGGCTGCTGGCGGGAGCACCGGCGCAGGCAACGATGCCATGCAGCGCGGCGTGCAGTGGCGAGCCTTCGGTGAGTTTGCCGTCCGCCACCAGGTCGCCGATGTAACCGGCCCCCTGTTGCTGCACGTAATTGACCACCAGGCTCTGGACGAAAGCTCCATTGCTGCCACTGATATTGCCGCTGGCCGCGCCCACCAGTGCGGTGGTGATCTGCCGGTAGGTGCCGCCGGCGCCCCACTTGTCGGCGATCTCATGGGCCTGTGCGGTCAACTGCCGGGAACTCTGCAGCAGCGCCAGTCGCTCGGCGTCGGTCAGTTGCGCGTTGGGGTCCAGGGCCTTGGCTTGGGCAGCCTCGGCCTGGTCGCGCTTGAGATCGACCTCCTTGGCCTTGTTGGCGAGCAAGGTGCTGGCTTCGTTGGCAAACGCGCCCACAATCTCGAAACCGGCCCGGATTTCGTCTTCATCGAAGATCGGCTTGAGGGCGTTGCTGGTATCCCGGTCGCTGGACACGTCACGGTTGAGGCCGGCAACGGTTTGCTCGCCATTCTTGCCGGTGCGCTTGTGTTGCTCGGCGTCATTGGTGATGACGATGGTGCCGCCGCTGATGCCGCTGCGGGTGATGCTGCTGGCGTCATCGCTGGCGCTGATGGCAATCGGCGTGGTGGCACTGAGGTCGTTGTCGTTTTTCGGCAGGTCGGTGCCAGGTGTCTGCGTACCGCCGCTGGTGGCGTTGCCCTGCTGGTCCTTGCCGACCTCGCGATAACCACCGCCGACGCTGATGGTGCTGGCGTCATACTCGGCCTTGTTCTTGATGTCTCGACTGGTCAGGCTTGCAGTCACCAGCTGGTTCCTGCCCTCCTGTACCGCCTTGTCGCTGCTGGCGATCACCCCGCCGACCAGATCGGTGTTGCCGCCCACGCGAATGTCGAAGCCATCGTCCCCGGCCTTGATTCCCGATTGCTCGATGACGCTGGCGTAATTGGAGTCGATATCCGTAGCGCCGAAACTGCCGCTGACGCCGTTGACCGAACTCATGCCGTAGCAGAACGGTGGAATGCACAGGCTGATGCCAACACCGAGACTCTTCTCATCGACCTCATAGGTGTTGATGTCTTGCAGGCTTTCGATGTTCAGGTCGTCACCGACATCGGCCACGACCTGCTTGCCGCTGGCCACCGCGCCCCTGAGGTGGGTGTCGCCACCGGAGGACAGCAGCAGTTGATTGCCGGCCTGGACGTGAGTGTTGGTGTAGGTGAGTCCGTCGCCGTCAGTCCGACCACGGCTGCCAGACGCTCCGAGGTCCAGGGTGAAACCATTGCGGGCACCGAGGGAAAAACCGATGCCGATACTGGCGCTGCTGCCTTTGCTGTCGGTGTTCTGTTTGTCGGTGTTGCGCGCCGCCAGCAGGTTGATGTCGCCATCGGCCAACAGGCTTGCGTTGCGTCCGGCCTTGATATCACTACCTTGTACGGTAATGTCGCTGGCCGCACCCGCCCCCGTGGCGCGCAGGCGGATATCGTTGCCAGCGGTCATGGTCGAACCTGCCGCGCTGTCGCTGGTATAGGTGGTGGTGCTCTGGTTTTTCTTGGTGCCCAGCGACAGGCTGATGTTGATCCCGCCCGCCGCTCCCGGGTCCATCGCCACGGCGGTCGCCGCGTTGTTGGTCGCCAATACGGCGGTCGCGGCGGCCAGGGCCTTCATGCGCCCGTCGTCGGTTTTCTCCGAGGCCCGTTTCATTTGCTGGCCGGTCTGGATCGCGCTGATCACCGGGTTGGTCACCGTGAGGGTAAAACCGGTTTGCTTGAACAGCGTCTCGCGTTCGCGCTGGCGGGTGTTACGCGCCTCGACGACATCGATGGTCTGCGCCGTGACGTCGATGTTGCCTTGCGGGGCCGATACCTGGCTGCCCACCTGGCGATAACCCTTGCCCGCTTCGATCAACACATCGCCGGTGGTCGAGCCCACGGTGCTCGCCACGGCCGTGTGCTCCGTGGCAAGGTCCTTGACGCTCTGTTTCTGAGTACCGAGGGTCACGGCGATGCCACCGCCGCTGAACAGGCCGCTCTTTTTGACCGACTTGTCGTGGCGCTCGCTGCTGCTGGCGGTCGCCGCTTCGATATTGACGTTGTTGTCGGCCACCAGGACGGTCTGGGTCGTGGAGACCACATTACTGCCGCTCAGGTTGATGTCACGCCCGGCCTGCACATAGGTTTGCTCGGCACTCAGGGTGGAGCCTTCGGCCTGGGTCTGGCTGACGGTGTCACGGGTGGTGGTGGTCTTGCTGGAGAACCACCCGCTCTTGCCTTTGACCTTGTGCGCTTCGTCGGCAAACTGATAGTTCTGGGCCGTGGTGAGGTTGACGTCACGCTTGGCCTCGGCAAACACCGCGCCCTGTTCGCTGGTGATGCTGGCAGCCCGCGCATTGAGGTCCTGGCCGGCGCTCAGTCGAACGTCGCCCTGGGCCTGGACCATTGAGCCGACCTCGGTCCGGCTGGCGTCCTGGCGCCAGTTGCTGCTGTTCCAGCTCAACGCCTGCTGATGGGCCTCGCCCACGGTTGCGAGGTTGAGGTTGTTGCCGGCCTCGAGCGATGTGCTGCCACCTTTACCTGCATTGACGACCTGGGCGCCGGTGAGGTTGAGATCGTGACCGGCGCTGACACTCATCGTGCCCTGGGCGCCGCTGACGAACAGCCCGGCCACCCGTGACAGGTTGGTGCGAGTGCCTTGGGCACTGCTGCTGTCGCGGCTGCTGGAGACGACATTGATGTCTTGCCCGGCCTTGACCGACAGGCTGTCTACTGCGCCTATCAGGCCGCCGAGGTTGTTCAGGTTCTCCCGTGCGCTGATCGAGGCATTGTCGGCCTGCATGCGTCCACCGAGATTCTGGATGTTCTGCGCGGTGATCGCCATGACACTGCGCCCGGCCAGGCTGCCGCCGTTGACCAGGTCGCCGGCGATGTTCAGGTTCAGCCGCTGACCGGCGATCAACGCACCGGAGCCGTTGAGGTCGCCCTCCTGGACTCGGACGTAGACTTGCGGCACCAGCACATTGCGGACGTCGCCGTTGGGCAGTGTCACTTGTTTCTGCACCAGCCAGACGATGTCGCTGGTCAACTGAGCCATTTGCTCGGGCGTCAGCGCAACACCGGGCACCAGTTGCCACTGACCGGCAACGGTAACAGCGTTGTCGATCAACGCGCGGTACTGCAATTCATCATTGGCATAGCCGTCGAGGAAGCGTCGCCCGGTGAGTTGGGCCACCTGCTCGCGAATCAGCTTCTGCTCGTAGAAACCATCACCCAGGCGTTGCTGGGTCAGCGCCGGGTCGACTTGCAGGCGCTGCAACATGTAGTCCGACGACAACCAGTTGCGATAGCTGGCAAAGCGTGGGTCGGTTTCGACCAGGTAGTTGCTGGTGGCCTGGGGGTTGGTGTTGAACAGACTGTTGTTGGGTAACTCAAGGGATGGCCCGCCGCTGCGAATCTGCTCGGCCACGCCTTTGCTGTTGAGCGTGGTCTGGGCAGCGACCTGGACGATGGGCGCCACTTGATGGGTTCTGCCGGCCGAGGTACTGACCGGGCCCGTGGCAGCAATCTGTTCGCTGAGATTGCGGGTGGTGCGAGCTTCGATCCGGGTGCCGGTGCCGTTGCCTGCAGCGTTCTGGGCGAACACGGTCGGTTGCAGGGTAATGTCCTGGATCAACGGGGCTGGCGTATAGTCGGTGACGGCGGTTCCCTGGCGGTCGCGGCCCTTGCGCTGGATGCGATAGAAATGGCTGGCGGTGCCGCTGTCGGTGGTGGTGCGTTGGCCTGCCTGCTCGGTATTGGTCAGACTGCCGATGTCGGCCTGCAATAACCCGCCGGCAATGATCCGGCTCTTGTCGTTGAGGACATCGCCGGCACTGATCTGCATCGAGCCGCCGGACAGAATCTGCGCCGGCGCCGAGGTGGCAATCTGGGTTTCTTCGACCACGCGGGTGTAGTCGTAGCGATTCCAGTCGTCTCGTCGGCCTTCCGGTGTCGTGAGGTGCAGGACCTCATCATCGTCCAGGGAAACCTGGTTGCCTTGGTAGCGATTGGTCGAACCGGTGAGCTGGAATTCCTGCAAGGCAGTGCGGCTGACTTCCACCTGGCGGGTGCTGAAATGTTCATTGGTGTTGCGCACGCTTTGCACATTCAGCGACAGGTTGCCGAGGGCTTCGATGGTGGCACTGGCGTTGGTCAACAGTTGCGCACGATCCTGGGCCTTGTCAGTCGTGCTCAGCGCGCCACCGATGGCGAGGTCACCGGCACTGAAAATCAGCGACTGTTCGCGGTTGTCCAGGGTGCCGGCGCCGATGTCCAGCGACTCGCGGGCGGCGATGGTCGCGGCGGTGCCGTTTTCATCGCGGTTGCTCAATGCCGACGTGGCAATTGCCAGGCGATCACCGTACAGACGGCCCGTTCCCAGGTTGTTGAGCGACAGGGCCTGCACCCGCACCTGCTGGCCGTCGATCAGGCCCCGGTTGGTCAGGCTGTCGTTGACCGTCAGACGAACCTGGCCGGCGCTGAGTTCGCCGTTGCTGGCATTGTCCAGGGTCCGGGAGCGGACCGACAGGTGGCTGCCGGCCAGCAGCTGCCCGCTGTTGTTGAAAGCCCCCTCGATCGTCAGTTCAACTTTGTCATTGGCCTGGATTTGCCCGCTCAGGTTCAGACCGCTTTGCAGGTTGAACGTCAGGTCACCCAGGCTCAGGGCTCGTCCCGTACCACTGTAATAAGCCGCGTTGAGCGAAAGCAGGCTGCCCGCGAGCAAGGTACCGCCCTGGTTGTGCACAGACTGGCGGCGCTGGGCCGGGTCGCGATCGCCAATGCTCAGGCCAGCGCCTGAAGACATCAGCCCGCCCTGGTTATCCAGCATCTGACTGACGCCCAGGGTTAAGCCCTGGTCGGCGCGCACGGCACCACTCTGGTTGGCGAAGGTGTTGAGCGCCAGACTCATGACGCGGCCTTCAAGCCCCTGGTTGGCACCTTGGGTCGCGCTGTTGTCGAGTGCGTCGGCGCTGACTTCCAATGTCCCGGCGCTGCGAACCAGCCCGCCCTGGTTGTTCAGCGTCTCGCCCAGCACTATCTCGACATCGCCGAGGCCTTGCAACTGACCGCCACGGTTATCCGCACGGGCACCTTCGACCCGTACGGTTTTCTCACCAATGATCTGGCCGCCATTGCCATTGCCCAGGTCAGTGGCCCTGAGCAGCAAAGCCCCCTTGGCACCAAGGAAACCCGAACGGTTATTGAAGTTGGCGCTGCGGATCTCGACAGCGTCCTGGCCGCTGATGCCTTGGGTGGTGCCGGACTGGAGATTGTTCAGCGCCTGGCTGCCGGTGTCGATGAACAGCTTGCCTTTGGCCTGGATCAAGCCCGCCGCGTTACGCAACTCACCGCTGCGCAAGTCGAGCGTTGCACCGGCATTCAGGGTGCCCTGGCTGTTATCCATCAGCAGGCCATGACTGTCCAGGTCCAGGGCCTGACCGCTGATCACGCCGCCCTGATTGTTCAGGCCCTGGGCTGAAAGTGTGATGTCGCCCAAGGCTTCCAGGCGTCCACCACTGTTATCGAGCGCTTCACCCGATACGCTGACCAGCAGCCCGGCCTTCACTGAACCCAGCACACCGTTGGTGTTGTTCAGTTGCCCGGCGATGATCTCCATGCGCTGGGTGGCCGCGAGCGTGCCGCCGAGGTTGTTCAACTGATCGAACTGCGCGCGCAACTCACCGCCGGCGCTCAAGGTGCCCTGGTGGTTGTCCAGACGTACGCCGCTGACCTGCGTCTTGCCGCTGGCGGCCAGCGTGCCGCCGCTGTTGTCGATCAGTTGACCGGCGGTCACCGTCAGTGCCCCGCCATCAGTGGCCAGGACTTTGCCGCCCTGGTTGTTCAGCGTACCGACATCCAATGCCACCGCGCCCGGGCTGCTGACCTGCCCACCTTGGTTATCGAAACGCTCTTGGGCCGTGATCTGCAACGGCTGCGCGCCGGTCTGGAGAATCTGCCCGCGCTGGTTGGACAGGGTTTTGGTATCGAGGGTGATCTGCTGGCCCTGGGTCAGGCCGTCGTCGACCAGCACGTCGGTGGCCTTGATCGTTACCTGGCCGTTGCTCGCCACCGTGCCTTTGGCACCGACCAACTGGCTGGCCTGAACGTCCAAGGTGCCCTTGCCGGCGTGCTCGACCTTGCCCTTGCCGTTGTCGAGGCGATTGGCGCCAAGCTTCAGGTTGCCGGCATTGGAAGCGATACGCCCGTTGCGGTTGTCGAGCGCAGCACTGGCCTTGATCGACGAATCGGCGGTGCCGGTCTGCACCAGTTCACCACCGACATTGGACAGGTCGCGGGCGCTGGCCTGCAGATTACCGGCGTTGACCCTGGCCGCGTCGGTACGCAAGGTCTTGGCGGCGGTAGCGTCGAAAGCCTGAGTCGCATCGATCTGACTGTCCGTGAGGTTGGCGTCACCCGCGCTGGCGGTCAGGGTGATATTGCGCCCCTGGGTCTGACTGGCGCTCAAATCCAGTTCGCCAGCTTCGACGCTCAGATCGCCAGCGGCAAGGTTCTGCCCTTGCGCCTTGACCGTGCCGGCCCGTAGCGCCAGGTTGCCGCTGCTGCCCAGTTTTCCGTCCGCGCCGACGCCCGCCGCCACGCTGGAGGCGCTGGTGCTGCGAATGGCCTTGGCGGTCAGTGTCGTGTGATTCTGGCTGGCAACGGTGCCGCTGTTGTCGATGTCACCGCTGCTGTCGAGGGTCAGGTCGCCTTTGGCGTAGAGCGTTCCACTGTTTTCCACCTGGGTGGCGTTGACCCGGGTCGCGGTGGCGCTGCTGATAGCGCCCTGGTTCTGCAGCTTGCCGTCGGCG
Source organism: Pseudomonas sp. SMV71 (assembly GCF_052042015.1). NCBI lineage: Bacteria > Pseudomonadati > Pseudomonadota > Gammaproteobacteria > Pseudomonadales > Pseudomonadaceae > Pseudomonas > Pseudomonas sp. SMV71. Next base: position 118,135 of record NZ_JBKGGU010000009.1, read on the forward strand.
CTGATCACCACCTCTCCGGCCATGGCACCAATATGCCCGGCGTTGCGCACGCCGACACCGGATTCGGTGCCCACCAACATGATCTTGCCGGCGTACATGCCGCCGAGTCTGGCGACATCGATGGCCACGCTCGGTTTTTCCCCGTCGCCCGCCGCCAGCGGCGTAGCCTGGGTGTTATCCGCATTGACCTGGTTGCGTCCGGCTGTGACTTTCAGGTCGTTGGCCCAGACCCCGGCATTGACCTGCACGCTGCGGGCAATCAGATCGGTGTAGTCGGTCTCCCGGGCATCTAGGCCCTTGCCTTCGATATTGATCGTCCCGCCCTGCACGGTGTAACCCGTGATGCGCCCGTTCTCCAACTGCGCCCGGCCCGTACTGAGGGTCGCTCGATCTGCGTTGATGAAACCACAGCCGTTACAGGTGATGCCCGACGGGTTGGCGATGACCACTTCGGCGCGCTGGCCGGCGACCTCGACATAACCGCGCAATTGGCTGGGGTTGGCAGCGTTGACCTCATTGAGAATGACCCGGGCGCTGCCATTACCCAGCATCGGGTTGCCTTCGATCCAGCCGCCCAGCCTGGTCTGGCTATTGGCTGCGGCGTTGTTGAGGATCACACCACGGCTGTCGACGTCGAACTGGTTGTAGGTGTTGCGCGAAACCCCCGCGGCACTGGGCGCCTGGATGTTCACCTGCGGCGTGCCGTTGGCGCTGTCGATCACCATCGGCCGCTGACCGGCCGGCGCACCGGGATCGGCGACAATCGTACCGGCCCAGACAGGCACTGCGCTTAACGACACTAGCCCGATCGCCGTCATCAAGGCAAAGCGCAATGCCCCAAGCGTCACTGTGCAAGACGTGGCGCTCGCCAACGGACCGGAACGGGTCCCGGGGGCCTTGACCTGGCGGGTGACGTTCTCGGCCACGACCATCAGCAGTCCGCGGGCCTTGTTGAACACGATTCGGTAAAGGTGCTTGTTCATGGCAATTCCATTTGCGGTTCCAGCCCGCACGTACTGAGGTTGGGGTTACGGTGCGATTACCAGCGGATGCGCGGCAAACCAGGCCTTGGCCTGCTCGGGGATGACCCCGATCCCTTGGAATGTCTTGACCCGCAGGCCACGCTCCTCGCCTCGGTGATACAGCGCGCGTCCACACCGATTGGCAAACAATTGCCGATGCAGCAAGCGGGTCATTGCAGCGGTGTGGCCGAAGGGCGCGATCCAGTCGTTGAGCCAGAGGCGCTCGCCGCTGTTCCAATCGGTTTCTGTCAGCGTCAGCGGCGATTGGCTCAGGTAGCGGTGCTCGGCGGCCTCGTCGAGATTGAGCCAGGAAAGGTAGAACACCGGTTTTCCCTGTTCACTGGCGAGCACGAATTGACGATGCTTGATTGCGGGCAAGAGCAGCGTCGGCAGCGTGTGCAACGGAGCATCGCGATGCGCCTTGGAATGCATCCACAACCAGGTGGCGGAGCCGAACACCGCGGCTTCGTTCCACGGTTCGTCGATCAGGCCCGGAGCAATGATGTCGAGTGTGTCGAACTGCATGGGATCACCTCAAAAGGACCAGATGACGGTGAAGGCACTGGTCACGTTGGCCGTCTCGAAACCGTCAGGCTTCTTCAGCGGCGTGCCCAGCGACCAGTCATAGGACAGGCCTTTGTATCCACCGCGGATACCCACCACCGCCCCCGCCAGGCGCTTGCCGATCAGGAACTCACTGGCCTGGCCGCTGACTTCGCCATAGTCGATGCCGGTGTAGAGTTCCTGGCCACTCTGCCCCAAGGACAGGCCGACTTCATTGCGTAACGTCCAGCCACGGTCGGCGGACAGAATGTTTTCCCCGTCGAACCCGCGCACGCTGTAGCGCCCGCCAATGGAGAAGCGATCCTGGGGCACGAGCGGCGTTCGGTTCCATTGCGCACGCCAGCCACCGATGTAGCGCAGGCGTTGGTCACCGAGCACGAACGGCACCTGCAACTGAGCGTCGGCGGTGATGATTTGCGAACGGGAAGTGCCGGCGTCGAAATCCTCTTCCGGGGCCCTGAGCGAGTCATGGGCGCCGGTGCCGCGACGATAGGCGGCGCCCAGGTCAAGAATCGAGGCGCCGATGAACTCACGATGGTTCAACCCCAACTGCCAGCCGGCCATGCGCCGTTTCTGGTTGCCAATCTCGGTGTCGTCGATGAAATTCTCTGACGAGCGCGTCCAGAGACTGCCCCAGGCGCTGGTCTTGCGTACGGCATCACGGTAGAGCAGGCGCGAGAGGCGCAACTCGTTGTTGCGACTCTCGCCCCGGTATTGATAGGTCTGGTTGGCGCCCGCGACGGACTGCTCGTAGTTGTACTCGCTGGTGGTAAAAGCCAACTGCCAATAGCCAAACGGCAACGAGTAATGCAGGGTGCTGCCGTCGGATCCCCGATGACCAGACTCGCCACCGCCCAGGTCATGGTTGAGGCTGGCGTAGAACAAGTCGTTGAGGGACAGCAGGTTGTCCAGGGACAGCGATACGTTGCCTTGGTACTTACCGGTGGTCTTGCTGCCCGAGTTGTCGACCGACAGGCTTACGCGGGCTGGAAAGCGCTGGCTCCAGGCGATCACCACGTCACTTTCACCAGGCCTGGCGTCGCTGGCGCGGGCAGGCGCGATCTGGATATCGGCTTCGGCGGTCGGCACCCGTTTGAAGTTTTCCAGCGCCTGCTCGATGTCGCGCAGGTTCAGCAGATCGCCAGGCTTGGCAGGCATCGCGTTCCAGGCATTGGCCCGGGAACTGGTACCCTCCTCGAAACGAATCTCGCGGATCCGCCCCGGCACCAGAGTCAGTACCAGCACTCCGCTGTTCAGATCCTGGGCTTCGGCAAGTACGCGGGTCGTGACGTAGCCCGCTTCGATGATCGCATTCTGCATACGCTTCATCGTCAGGTTTATCCCACCGCCGCCCAGGCAACGGCCCATGGCGGGATCATGTTCGGGGTTGGCGGCGCGCAAGGCCCACTGGAATTTTTCCGACGCCTCACCGATCAAGCGAATGTCGTTGATGGCAAAGCAAGGGCTTTCCTTGGCGGGTAGACGATCAGCACCTTCGGCGACCGGCGCAGCTTGCAGGCGCACATCCGGCCGGGACTCCAACTGCTCCCGCAGCACCCGCTCGCGCTCACGTTGGCGCAGCAGCTCTTCTTCAGGCCCGGCCGCTTGCGCGGCGCTTCCCGCACCCACTGTCCAGGCGGCCAGCAACAGCAGCGTGAGGTACCTGGCGTTTCGTGCGGATGGGCGAGTTCGGTCAACAGAGCGACGGGCAATTCCCGGATTTCGCGCTCGGCCGGGTGCGGCTGGGTGCATGTCACATCCTTGTGGCGCTGATCAAAGACACGGTGCGTCAGGACACGCCTGAGACGGCACGCCCGATGACACAAGATAAAGAGGTACGCGTCCGCCATCAGCGAAGGAAAGGTCCTACGACGTACCGAGACGGTCTGATAGCAAAGTGAAAAAAAAGTTTCCCGCCGCCCGAACCGCTGATGGACGAGTTCGTGAAAATGGGCAGTTGGTCACAGTTGAGGAGTGGAAGCTGTAGGGAGAGGTTGGATGCCAGGCACCCAGGAGAGACTGATTCAGAGGCTGTTTATATGGTGTCCCAGGGCAGGTTCGAACTGCCAACCTTCCCCTTAGGAGGGGGATGCTCTATCCAATTGAGCTACTGAGACACGAGTCGACCGCGAGATACGCGGTGTGCGGGACGGCGTGCATGTTAACGACCCGCCCTGCGTTTGTCATGTTGTCCCTGTTTTTAAAGTGTAGGCAAATGGTACCGCTTACCGTCCTCCCAGGTGCCGGTGGTCCGGAGGCGGGTCACCGCTCATCTGTCTTTCGCGAACCCGCGTAGTAAATCGGCCTTTTGCCACTATCCTATACAGACAAGGACAGTGCGTTTTTTGTGCTCGGTCGGTTATCCGCCAGACGGTATGGCACAACGACACGATACGGCGGTCACACATCCTGACCTGTTGATTTTTCCAACCAGTCCGCATTTTTTGACGAAGGGTACTGGCATAACGCCTTTACGCCGATCAGAATTTGTCACAGAATTGGCGCCAATGATCTGGCAATTTTGAGGCATGATGCGGGCCTCTTAACAATTCAGGTTGAACATTTGGCTGCGACGCTTGTCCTATCGACATCCTGCGGCCAATCCCGAGAACCGCTCCCCTGAACTAACCGGTTAAATATATGCGCCCATTGAAACAGGCAATTTATTCCAGCCGTACGGCTGACAAGTTCGTCGTACGTCTGCCAGACGGAATGCGGGAACGCATTGCCGAGGTGGCTCGCAATCATCATCGCAGCATGAACTCCGAAATCATCGCGCGCCTCGAGCAAAGTCTCATTCAGGAAGGCGCGTTGGGTGAAGAGTTGAGCATGCGTCTGGACAGCCCGGAGCTGTCATTGCATGAACGCGAACTGCTTCAACGTTTCCGACAACTGTCTCATCGTCAGCAGAACGCCCTCGTTTCGCTGATCGCTCATGATGCAGAGCAGAACGCTGAAGCATCCTGATCGCACCCAAGCTATAGAAAGCCAGCCTTGCGCTGGCTTTTTTTTGTCTGGAGTTCGGGCTCGATTGGGATTTTTCGAATGGACCGTGGCAAGGGAGCTTGCTTCCGCTTGAGTGCGTAGCACCCACAAAAATTGGGGCCGCTACGCAGCCCAGCGGGAGCAAGCTCCCTCGCCACGATTAATCAGGCTAGCTTTAGAGCAGGAAAACCGTCGCCAATCCGAGGAAAATAAAGAACCCCCCGCTGTCCGTCATGGCGGTGATCATTACGCTGGCGCCCATGGCCGGGTCGCGCCCCATGCGCGCCAGGGTCATGGGAATCAAAACCCCCATCAAAGCCGCGAGCAGCAAGTTGAGGGTCATCGCGGCAGTCATCACCACACCCAACGACCAGCTGCCATAAAGCAGATAAGCCACCACACCGATCACGCCCCCCCAGATCACGCCATTGATCAGCGCGACGGCCAGCTCCTTGCGCATCAAGCGCGAGGTATTGCCGGTGCTGACCTGGTCCAGCGCCATGGCCCGGACAATCATGGTGATGGTCTGGTTGCCCGAATTACCGCCAATGCCGGCCACGATCGGCATCAGCGCCGCAAGCGCCACCAGTTTCTCGATGGAACCCTCGAACAGCCCGATGACCCGGGACGCGACAAACGCCGTGATCAGATTGATCGCCAGCCAGGCCCAACGGTTACGCAGGGATTTCCAGACCGAGGCGAAGATATCTTCTTCCTCGCGCAGACCCGCCATGTTGAGGACTTCGCTTTCGCTTTCCTCACGAATCAGGTCGACCATTTCATCGATGGTCAGACGGCCAATCAGTTTGCCGTTCTTGTCGACCACCGGCGCCGAAATCAGGTCATAACGCTCGAATGCCTGGGCCGCGTCGTAAGCGTCTTCATCCGGGTGAAAGCTCACCGGATCGCTGGCCATGACCTCCGCTACCTGTTTTTCCGGGTCGTTGACGAGCAAACGCTTGATCGGCAACACGCCCTTCAGCACGCCGTCGTAGTCGACGACGAACAGCTTGTCGGTATGCCCTGGCAATTCCTTCAGGCGACGCAGGTAACGCAGGACCACTTCAAGGCTGACGTCCTCGCGGATCGTCACCATCTCGAAGTCCATCAGTGCGCCGACCTGCTCCTCATCATAGGACAATGCCGAGCGCACGCGCTCACGCTGCTGGCCGTCGAGGGCTTCCATCAGTTCATGGACAACGTCCCGCGGCAGCTCAGGCGCGAGGTCGGCGAGCTCGTCAGCGTCCATTTCCTTGGCCGCCGCCAGCAACTCGTGGTCATCCATGTCGGCGATCAGGGTTTCCCGAACCGAGTCGGATACTTCGAGCAGGATGTCACCGTCGCGATCGGCCTTGACCAACTGCCAGACCGTCAGACGCTCTTCCAGTGGCAAGGCTTCAAGGATGTAGGCGACGTCGGCGGAGTGCAGGTCATCGAGCTTGCGCTGCAACTCAACGAGATTCTGCCGGTGGACCAGGTTCTCGACCCGGTCGTGATGCGGACCTTCCTGGCGATGCGTCAGGTCTTCGACGACCCGCTGGCGATGCAGCAGCTCGACGACCTGAGCCAGACGATCCTGAAGGCTTTCCTGTGTTTTCTTTACTTCAACTTGGGTCATAGGCGAACTCCACTCCCAGCAGTGGAGCACGCCGGAAGATCAATCAGTCAATTCTTGATTGGCAAAACTAAATATTGAGTAACTACTGGGTAAGTCCATGGAAGTATTCCAAAGCCCCGGCGGGGCTGACGGGCGCAATCATACACCGCTTGACGCGTTTACACGTTAAAAAATAGTGGCAAGAACAAGCGCTTGCGAGACAAAGCTGAACATAGGCTGAACCTGTCTCCATACGACGACTTATCCTGAAAAGAAAACACACCACCCACCGCAGAAGCAGCGGCTAGGCTTTTGATTTTCAGCGTCAAGGAGGACGCCAGAATGCCTGCCAACCGCCACCTGTTTCTGCTGGCCAACCTGCTTTGCCTGCCTCTATGGGCCAGTGGGCAAACCGTGCACCGTTGCGAAAATATGGCCGGGCACGTGACATTCACGACCCTGAGCTGCGAACCAGGAGAAAACCTGTCGCTGCAACAGATCCATCCCTACAGCCCCGGCAGTATTGCCAGCACCGGACCGACCGTCGGGCCGCTACTGCCCGAAGCAGAGTGGCGACAAACATCAGCCATTGAAACCAGACGCAAGGAACCGACCATCGTCGGCCAGTTCCAGGATCGCTGCGGCAACCTTCTCGACCCCAGGCAACGCCGCGACGCCATCCTCGACCGGCGGATCATGCCCGGCATGACTCAGCAAGACGTAGAGAGCGCCTTGGGCAAGCCGGATTCGATCAAAGTGAAGAATTCGAGTACGCGCTATTCCTACAAGGCGAAGAAAGGTCGCAGCGCAGAAGTCGTGTTCGATGAGAGAGGGTGTGTAAAAGGCAATCCCTAGACAGCAAAAAGCCCGCGTAAAACGCGGGCTTTTTGGTATATGGTGCACTCGACAGGATTCGAACCTGTGACCGCTCGGTTCGTAGCCGAGTACTCTATCCAGCTGAGCTACGAGTGCAGGTTGTGGTTTTATACCAGATCACAACTGGTTGAAGCCAAGTCATTTACATTACTGCAAACAACTCTTAAATGGTGCACTCGACAGGATTCGAACCTGTGACCGCTCGGTTCGTAGCCGAGTACTCTATCCAGCTGAGCTACGAGTGCATTTGTTGCCGCGCATTATAGGTCGTCAATTCCTTTTGTAAAGCGCTTTTTTTCAGTAATTTCAATCACTTACCGAACAAGCCAGGCTTTGACGCACTAAACGAATAATGGCGGAGAACGGGGGATTCGAACCCCCGACACCCTTTTGAGGTGTACTCCCTTAGCAGGGGAGCGCCTTCGGCCACTCGGCCAGCTCTCCGCAACACGGGGCGTATATTAACCACCTTCATCCCCGTTTGCAAACATAAAAATCGATAAAAATTAATGGCTTGGTTCGTCGTCCTTCTCTTTCTTGATCCGCAGGTAGATTTCCTCACGGTGTACCGCAACCTCTTTCGGGGCGTTGACGCCGATACGCACCTGGTTTCCTTTGACGCCGAGCACGGTCACGGTGATTTCGCCGTCGCCAATAATCAGGCTTTCCGCGCACCGACGAGTCAGAATCAGCATACCTTTCTCCTCACGCAATTCAGTTCAGGGACAACAGTCTGCAAAAAATGGGGGTTGGGCCAACAACCGAAACGGCCGAAGCCCACACGCCTAAGTATTGACCAGCGCGGGCAAAAGAACAGTTTTGGGACGCGCCATTCAAAAAAACAAAGGGCGCGGTCCAGCCGCGCCCTCAGGACAACGCTTACTCGCCCTGTCGGGCAGCGGCGTCAAGTTCGAAGGCCGTGTGCAGGGCGCGCACGGCCAGTTCCAGATACTTCTCTTCGATCACCACGGAAACCTTGATTTCCGAGGTCGAGATCATCTGGATGTTGATGCTTTCCTTGGCCAGGGATTCGAACATACGGCTGGCCACGCCTGCGTGGGAGCGCATGCCGACACCGACGATCGAGACCTTGGCGATCTTGGTATCGCCGACGACTTCCCGGGCACCGATTTCGCCTGCGGTCTTTTTCAGGATCGCTTCGGCCGACTGGTAGTCGTTGCGGTGTACGGTGAAGGTGAAGTCGGTGGTGTTATCGTGCGAAACGTTCTGCACGATCATGTCGACTTCGATGTTCGCGGCGCTGATCGGGCCGAGAATCTTGAACGCCACGCCGGGAGTGTCTGGCACGCCACGAATGGTCAGCTTGGCTTCATCGCGGTTGAAAGCGATGCCGGAAATGATCGGCTGTTCCATGGATTCCTCTTCATCAATAGTAATGAGGGTGCCCGGACCCTCTTTGAAGCTGTGCAGGACGCGCAGCGGAACGTTGTACTTGCCGGCAAATTCCACCGCCCGGATCTGCAGTACCTTAGAGCCGAGGCTGGCCATTTCCAGCATCTCTTCGAAGGTGATCTTGTCCAGGCGCTGGGCCACGGGCACCACCCGTGGGTCGGTGGTGTAGACGCCGTCCACATCGGTGTAGATCTGGCATTCGTCTGCCTTCAGCGCCGCCGCCAGCGCCACACCCGTCGTGTCGGAACCGCCACGGCCGAGGGTGGTGATGTTGCCGTGCTCGTCCACGCCCTGGAAACCGGCCACGACCACGACGCGACCGGCTTTCAGGTCACTGCGGATTTTCTGATCGTCGATCTGCAGGATACGCGCTTTGTTGTGCGCGCTGTCCGTCAGGATACGAACCTGGTTGCCGGTGTAGGACACCGCCGGCACGCCACGCTTGATCAGCGCCATGGTCAGCAAGGCGATGGTCACCTGCTCACCAGTGGAAACGATCACGTCCAGCTCGCGCGGAACCGGTTGCTGTTCGCCGCTGATTTGCTTGGCCAGATCGATCAGACGGTTGGTCTCGCCGCTCATTGCCGACAGCACAACCACCAGGTCATCGCCCGCATCACGGAATTTCTTAACCTTGTCGGCGACCTGTTCGATTCGTTCGACAGTGCCGACCGAAGTGCCGCCAAATTTCTGTACGATCAAAGCCATTTCAAAGCCGCCTCTGCCCATGAAGGGCGCCCAATAATCACAACAGCGACCGGGCCCGCCACTAGACTGCGAACCCGGGACGCTGCCTTAAATACCCTGCTCTACAAATGCCACGGTCTGAGCCAGTGCCGCGTCCAGTGCGCCGGCGTCGGTACCGCCGCCCTGCGCCATGTCCGGACGACCACCGCCCTTACCGCCCACTGCCGCAGCGGCCTGCTTCATCAAATCACCGGCTTTGAGTTGGCCAGTCAGGTCTTTGGTCACGCCTGCGACGAGAACGACCTTTTCCTCATGGACACCGCCGAGCAGGATCACTGCGCGGCCGAGTTTGTTTTTCAGTTGATCGACCAGCGCCAGCAACGCCTTGCCATCCTGGCCATCCAGGCGCGCCGCCAGGACCTTCACGCCCTTGACGTCCACGGCCTGGGCCGAGAGATCGTCGCCAGCGGCGCTGGCAGCCTTGGCTTGCAGCTGCTCAAGCTGTTTTTCCAGCAGGCGATTGCGTTCCAGCACAGCCGACAGCTTGTCGATCAGATTGTCGCGGCTGCCCTTGATCAGGCTCGCCGCTTCCTTGAGTTGTTCTTCGGCGGCGTTGAGGTACGCCAGGGCCACGGCGCCGGTAACCGCTTCGATCCGACGCACGCCGGCCGCGACGCCACCTTCGCTGACGATCTTCAGCAGGCCGATGTCACCGGTACGGTTGGCGTGGATGCCGCCGCACAGCTCCACCGAGAAATCGCCCATGCTCAGCACGCGCACGCTGTCGCCGTACTTCTCGCCGAACAAGGCCATCGCGCCCTTCTGCTTGGCGGTCTCGATGTCGGTTTCCTCGGTCTCGACCGGGGAGTTCTTGCGGATCTCGGCGTTGACGATGTCTTCCAGCGCCTTGAGCTGCTCGGGCTTGATGGCTTCGAAGTGGCTGAAGTCAAAGCGCAAGCGCTGGCTGTCCACCAGCGAGCCTTTCTGCTGGACGTGCTCGCCCAGTACCTTGCGCAACGCCGCGTGCAACAGGTGAGTGGCCGAGTGATTCAGCGAGGTGGCATGACGCACCTCGGCATCGACATGGGCCGCCACCGGGGCCGCGACCATCAGACTGCCCGAGGCCAGCACACCGTGGTGCAGGAACGCGCCGCCGGTCTTGGTGGTGTCGCGCACATCGAAGCGCGAACTGCCGGCCTGCAAGTAGCCGCTGTCGCCGATCTGGCCGCCGGACTCGGCGTAGAACGGCGTCTTGTCGAGCACGATCACGCCTTCCTGGCCTTCGCTCAGGATGTCGACCGATTGCCCGTCCTTGTAGATGGCTACGATCTTGGCCGAACCGGTGGTGCCGGCATAACCGGTGAATTCGGTGGCCACGTCGACCTTGACCAGGCTGTTGTAGTCCATGCCGAAGGAACTGGCGGAACGCGCACGCACCCGCTGAGCTTCCATCTCGCGCTCGAAACCTTCCTCATCGAGGGTCAGGTTGCGCTCGCGGGCGATGTCGCCGGTCAGGTCCATCGGGAAGCCATAGGTGTCGTACAGTTTGAAAACCACGTCGCCCGGGACCACGTTGCCCTTGAGCTCGGCCAGGTCCTGCTCGAGGATCTTCAGGCCTTGTTCCAGGGTCTTGGCGAACTGCTCTTCCTCGGCCTTGAGCACGCGCTCGATGTGCGCCTGCTGGGACTTGAGCTCCGGGAAGGCGTCGCCCATCTCGGCCACCAGGGCCGCGACGATCTGATAGAAGAAGCTGCCCTTGGCGCCCAGCTTGTTGCCGTGACGGCAGGCACGACGGATGATCCGGCGCAGCACATAGCCACGGCCTTCGTTGGACGGCAGCACGCCGTCGGCAATCAGGAAACCGCAGGAACGGATGTGGTCGGCGACCACTTTGAGCGAGGCCTGGTTGTCGTTGGTGCAACCGATGGCCTTGGCCGACGCACTCAGCAGGCTCTGGAACAGATCGATCTCGTAGTTGGAATGCACGTGCTGCAGCACCGCACTGATCCGCTCCAGGCCCATGCCGGTATCCACCGACGGCGCCGGCAGCGGATGCAACACGCCGTCGGCGGTGCGGTTGAACTGCATGAACACGTTGTTCCAGATCTCGATGTAGCGGTCACCGTCCTCTTCCGGCGAGCCGGGTGGGCCGCCCCAGATGTCGGCGCCGTGATCGTAGAAAATCTCGGTGCATGGGCCGCACGGGCCGGTGTCGCCCATGGTCCAGAAGTTGTCGGAGGCGTAAGGCGCGCCTTTGTTGTCGCCTATACGCACCATGCGCTCGGCCGGGACACCGACTTCCTTGGTCCAGATGTCATAGGCTTCGTCATCGCTGGCGTAGACCGTGACCCACAGCTTCTCCTTGGGCAGGTTCAGCCACTTGTCGGAAGTCAGGAAGGTCCAGGCGAAGGTGATGGCGTCGCGCTTGAAATAGTCGCCGAAACTGAAGTTACCCAGCATTTCGAAGAAAGTGTGGTGACGGGCGGTATAGCCGACGTTTTCCAGGTCGTTGTGCTTGCCGCCGGCACGCACGCATTTCTGGCTGCTCACCGCACGGGTATAGGCACGTTTTTCCTGGCCCAGGAAGCAGTCCTTGAACTGGTTCATCCCCGCGTTGGTGAACAGCAGGGTCGGGTCGTTGCCCGGGATCAAAGAGCTGGAGGCTACTCGGGTGTGACCTTGCTCTTCGAAGAAGCGAAGGAAGGCTTCACGGATTTCTGCGCTTTTCATTAGGTTCTTCCACGGAGGCTGCGGCCAAAGGCCTGTGCAAAACGTCGACAGACGAAGCAACGGCAAAGGGCCGCATTATATCGGCCCTTCGCCTGGGGTACAGCGTGTTTATGCGATAGAAACTGTCAATTGGCCCGCTTGACGGCTCAGGCGCGGGAAAATTCGACGAAAGTGTCGATCACCTGGTCGATTTGCGCACTGCCGACGTCCATATGAGTCACCATCCGCAGGCGCGGCGCAGCGCTGAGCCTGATCCCCCGCTCAGCGGCAAAGGTCTTGATCGCCTCGGCCCGCTCGCCTATCTGCACGTAGACCATGTTGGTCTGCACCGGCTCGACTTCGTAACCCGCCGCCCGCAGGCCTTCGGCGAGGCGCTGGGCATTGGCGTGGTCATCGGCCAGGCGTTGGACCTGATGTTCCAGGGCATACAACCCCGCCGCCGCGAGAATCCCGGCCTGGCGCATCCCGCCACCGACCATCTTGCGTAACCGTCGGGCCTTGGCGATCAGCTCCACGCTGCCGCAGAGCACCGAGCCCACCGGGGCGCCAAGGCCTTTGGACAGGCACACCGAGACCGAATCGAAATGCCGGGTGATCTCCCGGGCATCCACGTTGAGCTTGACCGCCGCGTTGTACAGGCGCGCCCCGTCCAGATGCAGGGCCAGGCCGTGCTCGCGGGTGAACGCTCGGGCCCGGACCAGGTAGTCCAGTGGCAGGACTTTGCCCTGCATGGTGTTTTCCAAGGCCAGCAGGCGCGTACGGGCGAAGTGGAAGTCATTGGGCTTGATGGCGGCGGCGACCTGCGCCAGGTCCAGCGAGCCGTCCGCTTGCACTTCAAGGGGCTGGGGCTGGATCGAACCGAGCACCGCCGCCCCGCCCCCTTCGTATTTATAGGTGTGGGCCTGCTGACCGACGATGTATTCATCGCCGCGCTCGCAGTGAGCCATCAACCCCAACAGGTTGCTCATGGTCCCGCTGGGCACGAACAGCGCCGCCGCGAACCCCAGGCGCTCGGCGAGCTCAGCCTCGAGGCGATTGACGGTCGGGTCTTCGCCATACACATCGTCGCCGGTCGGCGCGCTGGCCATGGCATCGAGCATACCGGCGGATGGCTGGGTGACCGTGTCGCTGCGAAGATCGATAACACTCATGAATCTGGCCTCGGGTTCTGGTGGGGGAATTCCCTGTCGAAGGGCAATTACTGCGGGCATGGCGGGAAATAATCAAGGCTGAGCAGGAAATTCCGTGGCGAGGGAGCTTGCTCCCGCTCGGCCGGGCTGGCGCTCCAGTGCGAAGCAGCCGCCAGCAATTGGGCCTGCTTCGCAGTCCAGCGGGAGCAAGCTCCCTCGCCACAGGGCGTCGTGCCAGGCAGTGTTGATGTTGACTGCCCCACCGCTATCGCGAGCAAGCTCGCTCCCACAAAAGTTATGTGTTAAAAATCGTTCGCCGTCACAAACCATGGCGGCAAAAACGTTCTCAGGGCGGGGTGCAATTCCCCACCGGCGGTAATTGCACGCAAGGTGCATAGCCCGCGAGCGCTTGGCGGTACACGGCTTCAGCGGTGTAACGACAAGGTCAGCAGACCCGGTGTGATTCCGGGGCCGACGGTCATAGTCCGGATGAAGAGAGAACGGGATTGACACCCAAGGGCCGACTGCGACTGTTGTACGCGGCGTACCCTTAGATCCCCTTCGATTCATGACGCCCTGTTTTTCACACAAACAGGAACCAGAACATGCAACCCACTGCAATCGATAGCAAAACCAAACACTCGGGCGAGCGCGTCGCGTTCATCCAGGCCTGCTGGCACAAGGAAATCGTCGACCAGAGCCGTAAAGGCTTCGTCGCTGAAATGATCAGCCAGGGGTATCAGGAAAGCGATATCGACTTCTTTGAAGTCGGTGGTGCCTTCGAAATCCCGTTGCACGCCAAGCTGTTGGCCAAGTCGGGCCGCTACGCCGGCATTGTCGCCGCCGGCCTGGTGGTGGATGGCGGTATCTATCGCCACGAGTTCGTCGCCCAATCGGTGATCAGCGGCCTGATGCAGGTCCAGCTGGAAACCGAAGTGCCAGTGTTCTCGGTGGTCCTCACACCGCATCACTTCCATGCCGGGGAAGAACATCAGAAGTTCTTTTTCGACCATTTCGTGCACAAGGGCCAGGAAGCGGCGAAGACCTGCGCCGATACCCTGAACAAGACCCGGGCGTTACGTCGTACTGAGCCGCGTGCTTTAGCCGTCTAAGCACCGCCCCCAATGTGGGAGCGAGCCTGCTCGCGATGACGGAGTGTCAGTCACTCTCAATGTCGACTGATGCATCGCTATCGCGAGCAGGCTCGCTCCCACAGGGTTGATGCGCCGAGTCTGATCCGGTCAGGCCAGGTTTTCATCCGTGGCCGGCACGATCAGGATCCCCGCGCGCAGCCCATTCTTCACCTTGGGGTTCGGGAAGATGATCCGCGCGCCCTCTTCTTCAATCACCCAGCGGGTCTGGGCGATGTCTTCGGCCAGCACATAGCCTTTTTCCAGTTCCGAGAAGTTCTCGATGTCCGCCGGCAGGTTCAGGCGGAAGCTGTCGCTGTGCTTGATGATTTCCCGCGCCACGCTGAACAGTTGCAGGCCGTCGAGGCCTTCGTCCGACTCAGGCTCGTTGCCCTCGATGATCTGTTTCAGCCGGGTTTCCAGCAGGCTGACGTTGACCCCGTCGTTCTGCCCGAACGGCCGGGCCTTGCCCAACTCCAGGGTGAAGGACTCGGCGCCGAGCTGGTCGTAGGTGTAGGCACTGAAGACGATGGACGGCTTGTTCTGCAGCAACACCGCTTCCATGCCCGCCGCACGCAGGCGCGCCAGCTCACGGCGTGAATGCTGGCGGCCTTCCTTCCACGGATACAGGGCAAACTGCTCGATCTTCGAACCACGGATGGCGGTGTGCAGGTCGTAGTGCAGGCGACTGCGCTCAGGCTTGTTGAAAAAACTGGCCGCCAACCGCTCCAGCTCGCAAGCGCGCAGCGCCTCGGCGCCGCCACTCAGTTCGTGGCGGCCATTGAACAGCCGGTTGACATCCTGCTCGATGAAACGCTCGCCGCGGCGGATGGCCTCGGGGTTGCCGAACAGGAACAGAATGCGGGCCCGCGGCTTCAAATCGCCACGGGCGATGTCATGCAGGAGGCGGTCGAGCAGTTCGATCGGCGCGGTTTCGTTGCCGTGGATACCAGCTGACAACAGCAGGTCCAGGCCGTTGTCCCGGGCTTCGGGCGGCTTGACCTCCAGCGCGCCTTCGCTCAACCAGCGCATCCTTACGCCTTCGACAGTCAGTTGAGTCTTCTCCGCCGGTTCACGGCCGGCGAGGGTCAGTTCAAGCAGTTTGCCGAGGGCGAGCATAGCGCGGTTTCCTTAATGGTCGTGGCCGCAGTCAGGGCCATGGACGTGGTCGTCATCGCCGAGGTCCGCCGGTTCCATTTCCAGCTGCAGGCTGACCAGGTTGGTCGCCAGGGGACGCAACAACAGGTTGGCGTATTCCTCGTCGCCTTCCTCGACATCCACACCGATCAGCAGCTGGCCGCGGCCATCCTGCTGGATCCACAACTCCTTGCCTTGCCACATCACCGCGACGCGGGTGCAGGAGGTTTGCAGTTGGGTGCCGTCGGTGTCTTCAAGGATCAGTTGCAGGGAATCGCTCATGTTTTTACGTTCTCGTCGGAAGATAAGGCAACGCGCCCTGCTTTGACTGTAGTCAGGTCGCGCGCGCTTTCAATTGATCTGGAAAGGATAGACCGCGCCAAGTTTTAGGATTTGTGTCAGTTCATCCAGCGCTGCGCGGCATTCGAGCAGCAACTGCGGGTCTGCCAGGTCGTTTTCGGTCATGCGGTCGCGGTAGTGGCGCTCGACCCACTGGGTCAGCGACTCGTACAGCGGCGCGGTCATGATAACCCCTGGGTTGACCGCCGCCAGTTCGGTTTCGTTGAGCGCCACGCGCAACCTCAGGCAAGCGGGGCCGCCGCCATTCTGCATGCTTTGCTTGAGGTCGAAGACCTTGACCTCGCGAATCACTCCGCCGGACCCCGTCAGGCTTTGCAGGTACTGCCAGACGCGCTCGTTACTACGGCATTCTTCCGGCACGATCAATAGCATCGAGCCATCGGCACGCGACAGCAATTGGCTGTTGAACAGGTAGGAGCGTACCGCGTCATCGACGGTAACGGCCGAACGCGGCACGCACACCGCCTGGAATTTCCCACCGACCTTGGCGAGTTTGCTGGTCAGCTCGGCCAGCATTTTGTCGGTCTCGAGGAAAGCGTCCTCGTGGTAGAACAACACTTCGCCATTGCCTACGGCAATCACGTCATTGTGGAAGACACCCTGGTCGATCACCGACGGGTTCTGCTGGGCATAGACCACGCCCTCCTCTTTCAGGCCATGCAAACGGGCAACGGCACGGGAGGCTTCGAGGGTCTGGCGCGCCGGGTATCTTTGCGGCGCCGGGTAGCGGGTGTCGAAGGCACTGCGACCGAACACGAAAAATTCCACGCCTGCTTCGCCGTAGGCTCGGCAGAAACGGGTGTGGTTGGCCGCGCCTTCGTCACCGAACTGCGCCACCGCCGGCAAGGCCGAGTGATGGGCGAAGTGTTTCGAGTCGGCAAACATCGCCGCCAATACGCGGCTGGTGGTCGGATGCTCGATGCTGCGATGGTATTTGCAGTTCAGGTTGGCGGCGGTGAAATGCACGCGACCGTCGGCCGTATCGGCGCTCGGGCTGACCGTGGCGGCGTTGGCCACCCACATGCTGGAAGCCGAGCAACTGGCCACCAGCAGCGGCATCGCTTCCTTCGCGGCCTGCTGGATCACCTCGGCATCGCTGCCGGCAAAGCCCAAGCGGCGCAAAGCCGCGATGTCGGGACGCTCTTGCGGCGCCAGCACGCCTTGCTGGAAACCCATGTCCATCAGCGCTTTCATCTTCGCCAGGCCCTGCAACGCCGCTTCCTTGGGGTTGGAAGACTGCTGGCTGTTGCTCTGGGAGGCGACGTTGCCGTAGGAGAGCCCGCCGTAGTTATGGGTCGGCCCCACTAGACCGTCAAAGTTGACTTCATAGGATTTCATCAGCGAGGCTCCACGAGAATCTGGTTTTTATAGGCATCAAGTAACATCGGCGGCGCTTCTATCGCGAGCAGGCTCGCTCCCACAGGAATTGCATACCCCCACGAGGACTGCACGGAACCTGTGGGAGCGAGCCTGCTCGCGATCGGGCTCACGCCATTCTCACGCCAGGCGTCAGAGCCGCTGGCATGACAAGGCTCGGCGTCTCCAGTGACGCCACCGGGTACGCACAATAGTCGGCGGCGTAGTAAGCACTGGCGCGATGGTTGCCCGAGGCGCCGACACCGCCGAACGGCGCGCTGCTGGCGGCGCCGGTCAGTTGTTTGTTCCAGTTGACGATGCCGGCCCGGCTTTGCAGCCAGAACTGCTGGTAACGCTCTTGCGAATCCGACAACAAGCCGGCGGCCAGGCCATATTGGGTGTTGTTGGCCTCGGCGATTGCCGCTGGGAAATCCGCGTAGCGGATCACTTGCAGCAGCGGTCCGAACAGCTCTTCGTCGGGGCGCTCGGCCACTGCGGTGACGTCGAGGATACCCGGCGTCAGCAATGCAGCCTGGGCTTGCGGCTGGGTCATGGTCAACAGCGGCACGGCGCCCTTGCCCAGCAGGTGATTCTGCGCATCCATCAGCGCCTTCGCAGCGCCCAGGGAAATCACCGAGCCCATGAACGGCGCCGGTTGCTGGTCGAAGCCACCGACTTCCAGAGTCGAGCTGACCGCCACCAGTCGCGCCAGCAAGGCATCGCCCCAGGCGCCTTGCGGCACCAGTAACCGACGGGCACAGGTGCAACGCTGGCCGGCGGAAATGAATGCGGACTGGATGATGGTGTAGACCGCTGCATCGACGTCTGCCACCTCATCCACCACCAGTGGATTGTTGCCACCCATTTCCAGGGCCAGGATCTTGTCCGGGCGCCCGGAAAATTGTTGATGCAGCAGGTTACCGGTGCGACTGGAGCCGGTGAAAAACAGCCCGTCGATACCTGGGTTCGCTGCCAGGGCAATACCGGTTTCCCGAGCACCTTGCAGCAGGTTCAACACGCCCGCCGGCAGACCGGCCTCGACCCAGCACTGGACCGTCAGCTCGGCGACTTTCGGGGTCAGTTCACTCGGCTTGAACAGTACGCAGTTGCCGGCCAGCAAGGCAGGCACGATGTGGCCGTTGGGCAGGTGGCCAGGAAAGTTGTAAGGGCCGAACACCGCCACCACGCCGTGGGGCTTGTGACGCAGCACCGCAGTGGCGTCGCCCAGCGGGCCGCTCTTCTCGCCGGTGCGCTCGCGGTAGCTCTGCAGCGAAATCGCTACCTTGTTGATCATGCTGGTGACTTCAGTGGCTGCTTCCCACAACGGCTTGCCGGTTTCCTCACCGATGCAGCGGGCCAGTTCGTCGGCACGCTGCTTCAATGCAGCGGCAAAGGCCTCCAGCACCTGGATGCGTTCATCCAGCGAACGCCGGGCCCAATCGGGGAACGCCTGGCGCGCCGCCTGCACGGCCGACTCCACCTGAGCGGCCGTGGCGCCCTTGCCAGACCACAGCACCTGCTGAGTCACCGGGTTCAACGACTCGAAGACGTCACCCTGGCCTTCCAACCAACTGCCTGCAATGTACAGCGACTTCATTATTTCGACTCCCGAGCAGCGGACAACGCGACGGCACGTACCTGGTCGCCGGCGTTGAGTTGAAGACGTTTGGCGGTCAGCGGATCGACCACCAGGGTGCCAGCGGCCAAGCGCGCCGGTGCCGCCGTGATGCGGCAATCTTCGCGTTTGCGGTTATGCATGATGAACGGCGTGGCGTCGTCGCCCGGCGTGCCGATGGCCAGCACCAGCGCCTGGCTGTCGCGGACTGCGCGAATCTTGCCGGTTTCGCATTCAACGGCCGGGCCGGCGTCGAAGATGTCGACATAACCCTGGTAGCTGAAGCCTTCGCTCTTGAGCATCGACAGCGCCGGCTCGGTGTCGGGGTGAACCTGGCCGATCACCGCTCGGGCGTCTTCGGACAGGAAGCAGGTGTATAACGGGAATTTCGGCATCAATTCGGCGATGAACGCCTTGTTGCCAACACCGGTCAGGTAATCGGCCTGGCTGAATTCCATCTTGAAGAAATGCCGGCCCAGGCTTTCCCAGAACGGCGAACGGCCGTTGCCGTCGGACATGCCGCGCATCTCGGCGATGATCTTGTTGCCGAACAACTGTGGGAACTCGGCAATGAACAGCAACCGCGCCTTGGCCAGCATGCGACCGTTGAGGCCGTTGCGGTAATCGGCATGCAGGAACAGCGAGCACAGCTCGGAGTTGCCGGTCAGGTCGTTGGCCAGGAACAGGGTCGGGATTTCCCGATAGATGTTCAATTCCTGCGAGGCACTGACCGTCAGGCCGACGCGAAAGTTGTACCACGGCTCACGCAGCCCCACGGCACCGGCGATGGCGGAAATGCCCACCACTTTGCCGTCGTCGTCTTCAAGCACGAACAGGTAGTCCGCATCGCCGCGCCCGGCTTCGCCGCGAAAAGTCTTCTCGGCCCAGCCGACCCGGTGGGCCAGGCGCTCTTCGTTGGCCGGCAAGGTGGTCAGGCCGGTACCGGTGCTACGGGCCAGGGCGATCAGAGCGGGTAAATCGCTGCTGCGTACGGGACGAACGATCATGCTATCTCCTCAAACGGGCCGCTTGCGCCACCCGCCAAACTCATTAAACCGCCACCAGGCGCACACTGGCACCTTCGCCGACGCCCAGGGCTTCGGCCGCTTCCATGTCCAGCGTCACAGGCTTGCCCGGCGCGTAATCGAGCTCCAGCAGCACCGCGCGGTAATCCTGCAACTGGGCGTTGGCCACCAGGTACTGCCGACCGGCACCTTTCACCGGCTCACCGATCTTGACCGGCACCACACGGCTCTGGGCAATCGAACGAATGCCGGAGACACGGGCGTGCAGGGTCGGGCCACCGTCGAAGATGTCGATGTAGTGATCGGTCTCGAAACCCTCGCGCATCAGGATGTCGAAGGTGATCTGCGCACGCGGATGGACCTGGCCCATGGCTTCCTGGGCGGCGTCCGGCAACAGCGGCACGTAGATCGGGTAATGGGGCATCAGCTCGGCGAGGAAGGTACGGCTTTTCAGCCCGCACAGGCGCTCGGCGGCGGCGTAGTTGAGGTCGAAGAAGTTGCGACCGATAGCGTCCCAGAACGGCGAATCGCCGTTCTCGTCGCTGTAACCGACGATCTCGGTCACCACCGAATCGGCAAACCGCTCCGGATGGCTGGCGACGAACAGCAGGCGCCCGCGGGAATTGAGTTCCGACCAGGGCGAGCCCACCAGCTCCGGCACCACGTAGAAACTGGTCAGCAGGCTGTTGCCGGTCAGGTCGTGGCACTGGGACAGCACGTGAATTTTGTTGTGGATCTTCAGTTCACGAGAGGCGTGAACGAAGGTCTCGTTGCGAAAGCTGTAGAACGGCTCGGAGTACCCGGCCGAAGCGACAATCGCCGAGCAGCCGGCAAGCTTGCCGGTGGCGGTGTCCTCAAGGACGAAGAAGTAGCTTTCTTCACCATTGAAACTGACTTCGGCGGCAAACGAGGCTTCGCTCGCGGCGATCTTGTCGCTCAGGCGTTCCACGTCATCCGGCAAGGAAGTGACACCGATCGGACTGTCCGCAGCCAGACGCTGTACCTCGCCCAGATCAGCCATTTGCGCGGGGCGCATCACCAGCATGGTGTCACTCCTTAACTTGAAATAAAGGGTTCGACCATCAGGTCGAGACTCAGAGAAAAAATACCGGGCTCACTGCCTGCCTGGAGGCCACCGCCAAGCTCCTGTGGGAGCGAGCTTGCTCGCGATGGCGGCGGCACATCCAACATTGAGGCAAGCTGAACCACCGCTTTCGCGAGCAAGCTCGCTCCCACAGGGGACCCGGTTCAATTGAGATGGATCAAACCTGCGTCAGCTTCGCCGCAGCCTTCTCGAAGCGGTCCAGGCCAGCGTCGATGTCGGCGTCTTCCACCACCAGGCTCGGGGCGAAGCGGATCACATCCGGGCCCGCCTGCAGGATCATCAGGCCTTCCTGTTCGGCAGCGTTGAAGATGTCCTTCGCCTTGCCTTTCCAGGCGTCATTCAACACGCAGCCAATCAACAGGCCCATACCACGCACCTGGGTGAAGAGGCCGTACTTGGCGCCGATCTGCTCCAGGCGAGTCTTGAACTTGTCGTGCTTGGCTTTCACGCCGCCCAGTACTTCAGGCGTGTTCACCACATCGATGACGGCCTCGGCCACTGCACAGGCCAACGGGTTGCCGCCGTAGGTAGTACCGTGAGTGCCGACCACCAGGTGCTTGGCCAGCGCATCGGTGGTCAGCATCGCCGCAATCGGGAAACCACCGCCCAGGCTCTTGGCGCTGGTGAGGATGTCCGGGGTCACGCCGTAATGCATGTAGGCGAACAGCTCGCCGCTACGGCCCATGCCGGTCTGCACTTCGTCGAAGACCAGCAGCGCGTTGTGCGCATCGCACAGTTCGCGGGCGCCTTGCAGGTAGGCCAATTCGGCCGGCAGCACGCCGCCCTCGCCCTGGATCGGCTCCAGCACCACGGCGCAGGTCTTGTCCGAAACAGCTGCTTTCAGAGCCGCCAGGTCGTTATAAGGAACGTGGGTGATGCCGGTAATTTTAGGACCGAAACCGTCGGAATACTTCGATTGCCCACCGACGTTGACGGTGAACAATGTACGACCGTGGAAGCTGTTGAGCGCGGCGATGATTTCGTATTTTTCGCTGCCGAAACGGTCGAACGCGACACGACGGGCCAGCTTGAACGCGGCCTCGTTGGCTTCGGCGCCGGAGTTGCAGAAGAACGCCCGCTCGGCGAAGGTCGCGTCGATCAGTTTATGCGCCAGGCGCAGGGCCGGCTCGTTGGTGAACACGTTGGACACGTGCCAGAGTTTATTCGCCTGTTCGGTCAGGGCTCCGACGAGGGCCGGGTGGGCATGGCCCAGTACGTTGACTGCAATACCGCCGGCGAAGTCGATCAACTCGCGACCGGACTGATCCCACACGCGGGAGCCGGCGCCACGCACCGGAATAAAGGCAGCAGGCGCATAGTTGGGCACCATTACCTGGTCGAAATCGGCGCGTTGTACCGCGGCTTGCTCAACGGACATCGGAGTCTCCTGAAGAGGAACACTCGCCTGGAACTGGCGAGCTTGGAAAGGATTGTAAGGACAGTTTTCAGCCCGGCCTTGCCGCCAAGCGACAACTTCTTATAGCGCCAACCCACGTTTTACGCGGGTTTACGGCAATGCGACAAATAGCGTCGCAAAGGCGCAGTTTAAACGTTGGCACGGGGTTTGAGGCACTCGCTTCCACATTTCCCTTGGCCAGTCACCGCTGTAGTTCTGGAAGAGTTATCTGTGGCGAGGGAGCTTGCTCCCGCTGGGGCGCGCAGCGCCCCTCAGAAAAAATTCCGATCAATTCGATGTACGAGGTTTCCGTCTGGGTCCGCTTCGCAGCCCAGCGGGAGCAAGCTCCCTCGCCACAGGTAAGCTGCCTTATCTGCCCTAACCGCGCTCGGACGGCACCGACGACAATTCGAACGGGCTGCTGCTGCGTCGCTGGTTGCGGTCTTCGCGTGGCGTGGCGCCGAAGAAGTTGCGGTAGGCGCTGGAGAAATGCGGTCCCGAGGAGAAACCGCAGGAAAGGCCGATCTGGATGATCGATTTGCTGGTCTGCATCAGCATCTGCCGGGCCTTGTTCAGGCGCAGTTCCAGGTAATACTGGCTCGGCACTCGGTTGAGGTATTGCTTGAAGATCCGCTCCAGCTGCCGACGAGAAACGCACACATGCTGGGCGATTTCGTCGGTGGTCAGCGGCTCTTCGATGTTGGCCTCCATCAGCAGCACCGCCTGGGTGAGCTTCGGATGGCTGGAGCCGAGGCGGTTCTGCAATGGAATGCGCTGACGCTCCCCGCCCTCGCGGATCCGCTCGACCACCAGCTCTTCCGACACCGCACCGGCCAGTTCCGCACCGTGGTCCCGGGCCAGCACCGCCAGCAACAGGTCGAGCACCGACATGCCGCCACACGCGGTCAGGCGGTCACGATCCCAGTCGAACAGATGGCTGGTGGCAATGACCTTGGGAAAGCGCTCGGCGAAATCGTCCTGCCAGCGCCAATGCACGGCGGCACGGTAACCGTCGAGCAAACTCAGCTGGGCGAGAGGATAGACACCGGCGGACAAGCCACCGATCACACAACCGGCGCGCACCAGTTGCTTGAGCGCGCTACCCAGCGGCGACGCGAGGGCGGTCGGCGGCTCATCGGCCAGCAGGAACAGCTTCTGGAAACCTTCGAGTTTGCCGGCCCAGGGTTCGCCGGGCAGTTGCCAGGTGTCGTCGAGCGGCGGCTCGGCCTGCAGGAACGACAGCTCATAGACCACATCCGGATGCACCCGTTGAGCGACACGCAAGGCTTCCTCGGCCAGCGCCAGCGTCAAGGCTTTAGTGCTGGGCCAAATCAGGAAACCAATTCGATGGGCAGTCATGGCGGGCAATCCGAAACGAAAAACAGTGTGAGAGCCGAAAGCGGCTGCAACCAAATTAGACCATCTGGCGCACGGTGCGCAGCATGACCCGAATCAGTGCATAACGGGAGCGATTACTTCAGGCTGCCCGAAAGAAATTGTTGCAGACGCTCCGATTGCGGGTTGACCAGCACTTCGCGCGGGTTGCCGCTTTCTTCGACAATGCCTTTGTGCAAGAACACCAGCTGGTTCGACACCTCGCGGGCAAAGCCCATTTCGTGGGTCACCACCACCATGGTCCGACCTTCCAGGGCCAGAGCCTGCATCACCTTGAGCACGTCACCCACCAACTCCGGATCCAGCGCCGAGGTCGGTTCGTCGAACAGCATCACCTCAGGCTCCATCGCCAGCGCACGGGCAATCGCCACGCGCTGCTGCTCGCCGCCGGACATGTGGCCCGGGTAGGCGTCCTTGCGATGGGCGACGCCGACCTTGTTCAGGTAATGCTCGGCTTTCTCCCGCGCTTCGGCTTTTGACACTCCCAGTACATGCACCGGCGCTTCGATGATGTTTTCCAGCGCAGTCATGTGCGACCACAGGTTGAAATGCTGGAACACCATCGACAGGCGCGAGCGCATGCGCTGCAGTTGCTTGGGGTCGGCGGCCTTCAGCGCGCCATCCTTGCCAGCCACCAGCTTCAACTCTTCGTTGTTGAGCAGGATTTTGCCCGCGTGAGGTTGCTCAAGCAGGTTGATGCATCGCAGGAAGGTACTTTTACCGGAACCACTGGAGCCGATGATGCTGATCACATCACCGGCGGCGGCTTTCAGGGACACACCCTTGAGCACTTCGTGACTGCCATAGCGTTTATGCAGGTCTTGGACTTCGAGCTTGTACATGCGGTCGGTTCTCACAAAACGTCAGTCGTAGGGCAGTCGATCAGGTCGATGCGTTATCAGTGCTTGCGCGGGGCCAGGTAACCCAGCCAGCGGCGCTCGGCCAACTTGAACAGGCGCACCAGAATGAAGGTCAGGCACAGGTAGAAAACGCCGGCCGTGATGTAGGCCTCGAACGGCAGGTAATACTGCGCATTCACGGTACGTGCGGCACCAGTGATGTCGATCAGGGTCACGATGGAGGCCAGGCTGGTGGTCTGCAGCATCATGATCACTTCGTTGCTGTATTGCGGCAGCGCCCGGCGCAGGGCCGATGGCAACAGGATCCGGCGATACAGCTTGGCCCGCGACATGCCCATGGCCTTGGCCGCTTCAATTTCACCGTTGGGCGTGGCCCGCAGGCTGCCGGCGATGATTTCGGCGGTGTAGGCGCTGGTGTTGATGGCAAACGCCAGGCATGCACAGAAGGTCGCGCTGGACAGCCAAGGCCAGAGGAAGCTCTCGCGCACGAACTCGAATTGCGCCAGCCCGTAGTAGATCAAGAACAACTGCACCAGCATCGGGGTGCCGCGGATCACGTAAGTGTAGAGCCAGGCCGTCATGTTGATGATCGGCTGCTTGGAGACTCGCATCAGTCCCAGGGGCAGCGCCGCCAGCAGGCCGAAGAACAACGACAGCGCCAGCAGCTTCAAGGTGGTCAGCAAACCGCTGAAGTACAGCGGCAAGGCTTCATAGATGACGTTGTAGTCGAAGATCATAGATCAGCCGCCCTTACGCCTACCGAGTAGCGCTTCTCAAGATGACGCAATGCCAGCAACGACACACTGGTGATCACCAGGTACATCGCCGCCACTGCCAGGAAGAAGGTGAAGGGTTCGCGGGTGGCATCCGCCGCCTGCTTGGCCTTGAACATCATGTCTTGCAGGCCCACCACCGAGATCAGCGCGGTGGCCTTGGTCAATACCAGCCAGTTGTTGGTGAAGCCCGGGATCGCCAGGCGGATCATCTGCGGCACCATCACCCGGAAAAACACTTGCACACCACTCATGCCGTAGGCCATGCCGGCTTCGGCCTGCCCCTTGGGGATTGCCATGAATGCACCGCGAAAGGTTTCCGACAGGTAGGCACCAAAGATGAATCCCAGGGTGCCGATACCAGCCGCCAGCGGATTCAGGTCAATGTAGTCGTCATAACCGAGCATCGGCGCGACGCGATTGAGCAGGTCCTGGCCGCCGTAGAAGATCAGCAGGATCAGCACCAGGTCGGGGATGCCGCGAATGACCGTGGAATACAGGTCGCCAAGCCACGCCAGCCAGCGCACCGGCGAAAGACGCAGCGCTACGCCGATCAGCCCCAGGACGATGGCCAGGGCCATGGACGACAGGGCGAGCTGAAGCGTCAACCATGCGCCATCGAGGATGACAGCCCCGTAGCCTTTCAACATGATTCAGGTCCTCGAAAGTGGGATGTAAAAATGGCGCAAACCGCAGGGAGCCTGTTGCTTGCGCCATTTCGAACGGCTAGCGAGACGTGTTACTTGCCGTAGATGTCGAAGGCGAAGTATTTGTCCTGGATCTGCTTGTATTTGCCGTTCTCACGAATAGCAGTGATCGCGCTGTTGATCTTGTCTTTCAGGGCGTCGCCCTTGCGCACCGCGATACCAATACCGTCGCCGAAGTACTTCTCGTCGGTGAAGGCAGGGCCGACGAACGCGAAACCCTTGCCTGCGTCGGTCTTCAGGAAACCATCATCCAACAGCGTAGCGTCTGCCACGGTGCCGTCGAGGCGGCCGGCGGATACGTCCAGGTAGATTTCGTTCTGCGAACCGTACGGTTTGATCTCGGCACCCAACGGAGCCAGGACTTCGCGGGCAAAGCGCTCATGGATCGAACCGCGCTGTACGCCGATGTTCTTGCCTTTGAGTTCAGCCAGGTTGTCGCCGACCTGAGTACCAGCCTTCATCACCAGACGTGCCGGGGTGTTGTAGTACTTGTTGGTGAAATCAACGGATTTCTTGCGATCTTCAGTGATCGACATCGAGGACAGGATCGCGTCGATCTTGCGCACTTTAAGGGCCGGGATCAGGCCGTCGAACTCTTGTTCGACCCATTGGCACTTGACCTTCATTTCTTCGCACAGCGCGTTGCCGATGTCGTAGTCGAAACCGACGATGCTGCCATCCGGGGCTTTCGAGGCGAACGGAGGGTAAGCCGCTTCGATACCGATCTTCAGGGGTTTCTCATCGGCGAATGTCGGCAGGGAGAGCACGGACAGTGCCAGGGCGCCAAGCAGCACAAGTTTCTTCATCTTGGGACTCCATCGGTAAAGGGCAAAACGGCAGAGTGAGCAACAGCCCAATATGCGAATGGGTAACACGAACCTGGGTGCTGCGTCCTAGGAAGCCTGCGTTTTATTCAACGCGAGCCACGACGAGCGAGTGATCGGCATTCTAACGACAGGTCCGAAGCCGATATTTCTTCAATGCGACAACAAATTACAGAAGCATCGAGAAAGCGGATCAAGCTCATTGACAGTCTTGCAATTTCATGCAAGAGCAAAAGAAGGGAAACCGATCCATGCTGCAAATTGCGGGCCCATTATTCGCAAACCCTTCTAATTCGGCAAGCACAGCGTGTCGGCTGATTTTACAAAGGGCCGTAAGCGCCCTGAAACGGGATCCGACGTTTCCCATCGCCTCGGCACAGCGCCTTCGGTTACACATTTCGAAACATCGGTAACGTTCAGAAAGGTCTGACAGGGAACGTCGATATTTATTCACCCTGCCTACAGCACATATTCCCGTGGCGAGGGAGCTTGCTCCCGCGGGGTTGCAAAGCCACCCAATCGAACCACGCAGCTTTGCAGGGAGACCGCACACGCTGGTTTTACGACGGCTGCGCCGCCGAACGGGAGCAAGCTCCCTCGCCACAGGTGTGTACGCGTCACCTATGCCACGTATGAAAAAGCCCCACCCGGCAAGTGCCAGGCGGGGCTTTCGGGTGTTGCTTGCTACCCGTCAGGCAACGTTCATGGTCTTGTGCGTCTCGATCAGATGCGCCACCACACTCGGGTCGGCCAGGGTGGAGATATCGCCCAGGCTGTCGTACTCCGCCGTGGCGATCTTGCGCAGGATGCGGCGCATGATCTTGCCCGAGCGGGTTTTCGGCAGGCCCGGGGCCCATTGGATGACATCCGGCGAGGCGATCGGTCCGATCTCCTTGCGCACCCAATTCTTCAGCTCCAGGCGCAGGGCTTCGCTGGTCTCTTCGCCGGCGTTGAGGGTGACGTAAACGTAGATCCCCTGCCCCTTGATGTCATGCGGCACCCCGACCACCGCCGCTTCGGCGACTTTCGGGTGGGCGACCATCGCGCTCTCGATCTCGGCCGTGCCCATGCGGTGGCCGGACACGTTGAGCACGTCGTCGACCCGACCGGTGATCCAGTAGTAGCCATCCTCGTCGCGACGGGCACCGTCACCGGTGAAGTACATGCCGCTGAAGGTCTTGAAATAGGTATCGACGAAGCGGTCGTGGTCGCCGTACAACGTGCGCGCCTGGCCCGGCCACGAGTCGAGGATCACCAAGTTGCCTTCGGCCGCGCCTTCGATCAGGTTGCCGAGGTTGTCCACCAACGCCGGCACCACGCCAAAGAACGGACGCGTGGCCGAACCCGGCTTCAGCGCCGTGGCGCCAGGCAGCGGGCTGATCAGCACGCCACCGGTCTCGGTCTGCCACCAGGTGTCGACGATCGGGCAACGCTCCTTGCCGACGTTCTTGTAGTACCAGTCCCAGGCTTCCGGGTTGATCGGCTCGCCCACCGAACCCAACAGGCGCAGGCTGCTGCCATCGGCGCCTTCGACCGCGGCGGTGCCCGAAGCCATCATCGCGCGGATCGCGGTCGGCGCGGTGTAGAGGATGTTGACCTTGTGCTTGTCGATGACCTGGGCAACACGGGTGATGTCCGGGTAGTTCGGCACGCCCTCGAACAGCACCGTGGTCGCGCCATTGGCCAGCGGGCCATAGACGATGTAGCTGTGGCCGGTGACCCAACCGACGTCGGCGGTGCACCAGTAGACTTCGCCCGGCTTGTAGTCGAACACGCGCTCGTGGGTCAGGGCCGCATACAGCAGATAGCCGGCCGTGGTGTGTTGCACGCCCTTGGGCTTGCCGGTGGAACCGGAGGTGTAGAGGATGAACAGCGCCTCTTCGGCGCCCATTTCCTTCGGCGCGCAAACGGTGCCGGCGACTTTCATCAAGTCTTCGTACCAGATGTCCCGGTGCTGGTTCCACTTGATGTTGCCGGCCGTACGCTTGCACACAATGACTTTCTGGATGCTGCTGGTTTCCGGGTTGGTCAGCGCGTCATCGACGTTGGCCTTGAGCGGGATCTTTTTGCCGGCACGAATGCCTTCGTCGGCAGTGATCACCACTTTGGATTTGCAGTCGATGATCCGCCCGGCCAGCGCTTCAGGCGAGAAGCCGCCGAACACCACCGAGTGGATCGCGCCGATCCGGGCACAGGCCAACATGGCGACCACGGCCTCCGGGATCATCGGCATGTAGATGGTCACCACATCGCCACGGTGCACATCCTGGCCGCGCAGGGCGTTGGCGAACTTGCAGACTTCTTCATGCAGCTCGCGATAGGTGATGTTGCGGCTCTCGGACGGGTCATCGCCCTCCCAGATG
Organism: Pseudomonas sp. SMV71; assembly: GCF_052042015.1. Taxonomy (NCBI): domain Bacteria; kingdom Pseudomonadati; phylum Pseudomonadota; class Gammaproteobacteria; order Pseudomonadales; family Pseudomonadaceae; genus Pseudomonas; species Pseudomonas sp. SMV71. Next base: position 147,185 of record NZ_JBKGGU010000009.1, read on the forward strand.
ATCGCCACCTGATCGCCACGCTCGGCCAGATGCCGGTCGAGGCAGTTGTAGGACACGTTCAAGGTGCCATCGGCGAACCACTTGATGTCGACATGGTGATCGTCGAACGAGGTCTGTTTCACCGTGGTGAACGGCTTGATCCAGTCCAGGCGCTTGGCCTGCTCGCGCCAAAAGCCATCCGGGTTGACGACCGACTGCTGGTACATCGCTTTGTAGGTCGCCTCGTCAGTCAACGTACTGGCCGCAACCTCGGGGCGAACGGGATACAGAGAAGCCGCACTCATGTTTCTTACCTCGGAGACATAGTTGTTTTTGTATGGTCCCGTTGTAGCCTGGGGCGGGCCTATAGAACCATTCGACGATGGTAGTAACAAGTCCCTACAAAATGTCGGTACTAACGTGCAAGTCCGTACTTGCCACCCATTTCCCTTGTGGGAGCGAGCTTGCTCGATCACGTCAGCAAATCCAAAACAGCTGTAACAGACAGCACCCTACTCCCAACGATTATTACCAAATCAACCAAAAGTGTTTATCAAAACCCGGTCTGTTTGCATGCAACCCCACTGCCTAAAATCCATCTCGCCAACCGGCAAACGCGATTAACGCAACACAGCCCCCACGAAGGCCGTTAATCAAACTTCCAATACTTGCTCCACACGCAACCCCAAAAAGGTTGCGTGACCCCATTCGACCTCAGAAAGGTGAAACAAATGAAAGCTCTATGGGTTCTGGTCCTCGGCAGCCTGTGCGCCACCGCTATGGCAGACGAAGTCCCGACCGATGTCGCACAGCAAAAACCGGTGATCGAGGAATACACCTACTCCACCCACCTGGACATCGCCAAGATCATCTCCATGAGCGAGATCCCGAACGTCTGCGAAGTGGTGCCGGCGAAGATGGAATACGACGACTCCAAAGGCCAGCGCCACATCCTGCGCTACAGCGTCATGGGCAACGGCTGCTCCAACGGCTGATCGACTTCGAACGAACCAGGAGCAACCACCATGAAAACCCAATTGATTCTCGCACTGACCCTGTCCGTACTGACTGCCCAGAGCTTCGCCGCCGACGGTTTCGACCGCACCGGTTCCGCCGCCGCCATCAGTCGTTATGACGCCACGCTTGCAGCCGACGATCATGACCAGGCCGCCCCGGACACCCTCGCCGCCGGCAGCCATGACCGCACCGACTCGGCCCGTACCGATTGATCATTACTGGCATTTTCCAGGGCCCGGTTTCGACCGGGCCTGGTTGTGTCTGGAACCGCTGAAAAGCCTTCACAAACACAACATGTTGTGCATCAGCGCAAAAATCGATGGTTTTTTGATCAAAATAAACCGCCGTGCGACCCAGGCAAAAAAAATCTTCAGCGGGCCTCCAACGGCGAAAGCCTTGTAAACCCTAGTTCCCATGCCGATCGGCGACCTGTGACCCGGCCCTGTGGGCGATTTCGCCGCACCACGTAGGCAAAAAAGTCCTTATAATGCCGCCTTAAACGGGCCTGCAATATTCCCTTACAGGGATCACGCCAGCCTGAAGCCGACCCAGGGGCCAATTGCTTCCCTGTGTCCATCGCCGCTTCAGCGCCCTCCCGTACATTTTTCTGTTTGTTGCCTGCGTCATTGCTGCAAGAAACGATTTTTTCCAAGATCCACCGCGGCCAGTTGGCCCTCACCGGGCATCTGGCCCTCACGCAGGAGACGACACGTCATGCTGAGCTGGGACGAATTCGACAAAGAAGACGGCGAAGTTGCCGTAAAAAGCGCCAACGCCGGCCACGCTTCTGAAGCCAACATGGACCGCCTCGACAGCGCCGGCGGTGCCGCCGCGCTCGAAGCCCGCGCCGTGACGGCCAGCGACTCGGCCGCGATCATTCGCGCCAAGGCCGCCCTCGACAAACTCGACGTCGCCGAAGGCCTCGCCGAACTCGAAGGCGCCTCCGCCCGTGTCGCCGTCGATGAAAAGCGCATGATCAACTGCCGTGCCGACCTCAACCAGCTCGTACCCTTCAAATACGACTGGGCCTGGCAGAAGTACCTGGACGGCTGCGCAAACCACTGGATGCCGCAAGAAGTCAACATGACCGCCGACATCGCCCTCTGGAAAAACCCGGAAGGCCTGACCGACGACGAGCGCCGCATCGTGATGCGCAACCTGGGCTTCTTCTCCACCGCCGACTCCCTAGTCGCCAACAACCTGGTCCTGGCCGTATACCGTCTGATCACCAACCCGGAATGCCGCCAGTACATCCTGCGCCAGGCGTTCGAAGAAGCGATCCACACCCACGCCTACCAGTACTGCATCGAATCGCTGGCCATGGATGAAGGCGAGATCTTCAACATGTACCACGAGATCCCATCGGTCGCGAAAAAAGCCGCCTGGGGCCTGAAGTACACTCGCTCGATCTCCGATCCGAAGTTCGAAACCGGCACCCCGGAAACCGACAAAGAGCTGCTGCGCAACCTGATCGCCTACTACTGCGTCCTGGAAGGCATCTTCTTCTACTGCGGCTTCACCCAGATCCTCTCCATGGGCCGCCGCAACAAGATGACCGGCGTCGCCGAGCAGTTCCAGTACATCCTGCGCGACGAATCCATGCACCTGAACTTCGGCATCGACGTGATCAACCAGATCAAGATCGAAAACCCACACCTGTGGGACGCCGAAATGAAGGAAGAAGCGACCCAGATGATCCTGCAAGGCACTCAGCTGGAGATCGAATATGCGCGTGACACCATGCCTCGCGGCGTGCTGGGCATGAACGCGGCGATGATGGAGGACTATCTGAAGTTCATCGCTAACCGTCGGTTGTCGCAGATTGGTCTGAAAGAAGAGTATCCAGGCACGACTAACCCGTTCCCTTGGATGAGCGAGATCATGGACTTGAAGAAAGAGAAGAACTTCTTTGAGACTCGGGTGATTGAGTATCAGACGGGTGGGGCTTTGAGCTGGGATTGATTCGAAAGAAGAATCCTAGGCCGGACGCGTAAGTAAAAACCCCGTGAGAGCGGGGTTTTTTGCATTCTACAGAAGCGAAACTGCGTTTAACTTCAGAACGGCTAGGCTACCGCTGCCCTACGAAAAACTCAGAATCTTTCCGCATTGACTCAGCATCTACCCCTTACCTATCTTAGTCGCAGGTGCCTAAGAAACGCCCAACGTAGTAGCCAATCGCCAAGCATAGAATCGCGTACCGTCCGAGGACGTATGCAACTCTGTATTGCGAAATAGCTTGTTGGGATTTTTCTTACATCCTCTACGTCGGGCTCGCGCCGCTAACTTCATACGTAGAGGTCGTTATGCTCACGAAAAAACCAGCCCGCTCTCCGTACACCTCGGAGATCAATCATGCCTGATGCTTACATTCCTGCGGTGTTCACTCGCCTGAACCTCCACCTCCATGCCCTACTTCTGGAAAACCAACCCTGGTTCTGTGCTCGCGACCTCGGTCGGCTAATGGGTGTGCATTTGAACGACCGAATGGTCAGCAAACTGGATGAGGATCAGCGGCACGTCTTGCCGATTCGCTACCACGGCCAGCCGGAAAAGCGGCTGATGCTCAGCGAGTCCGGTGTGTACGCCTTGTTGGTTTACCACTACGCGCCAGGGAATCGCTTGTTGCGCGAGTGGCTCACGCATCATGTAGTGCCAGCGTTGCGGGATGCACAGGCTTCAAGCGATACCGAGCGGCCAATGCTCAGTGTTTTGGATTGGCCGGAGATGTCGTTGAGTCTGCTGCACTGGCAAAACGACGGTTGGATTCGGCTTCGGGACATGCCGTATCTGTTGCTTAATCGGACTCGTGGTCGAGCGAAGGTGGCTAAGCCTTGGTGGCGTAGGTTGCTTTACATTTTTCACGGGACTGGGCATGCAGTTCCTAGGGCCAATATGAACGAAGACTGAGTTTTTTCTGTAGGAATTTTCGTAGATAGCCGTAATGGCCAGCCAGTATTGATTAAGATCGAAACTCACATGTACTAATAGTCCGTCCCTAAAACGGTCGATTCTCGTCGGGAACCTATCAGATCCCGCGGAGACTCATATAGCTTGTGGCGCTATATTCCCCCCAAGATGCAAATCCGATTATCCGTCGGTTACCGACTGCTTAATAATCAGGCGCACAAGGTACTGTACGGTAGGAAGAATCTATTTCTTGATATAAACGGTTAATGCACATACATCTGTTAGGCAGCTGCGCCCCTCAACTATTTTGCCCACACCAATACAGGAAGCATCCTACAACAAAAAAATTGACTCTAGACCTTACAAGGCCCTACCTTTCTATTTGCAGCACAAAAGCCAGACAACAATAAAGCCTCTAGCATCAACGCCACATTGCAAACTACAACAATACGTAGCGATAAACATAACAACTTCAAAACCAAGGACATACCACCTCTTTTCAAAATTAATCCACAAGCATAACCAATACTCAAATCACTGTATCGATTACTCTAATAACATGGAACGTTATGACAACCAAAATACAGAAAATAATTCTTGAAGCTCAAGAAAAAATCCAAATTCGCAGCCTGCTCGATGAGATCATCAAAGATCCGGCTCTGACGAATCAGTATAATTTTATGGAAAAGGCTACTCTTTACGCTCATGAATTGCCACGAAGAGTTCGTGAAGAATTTTATGATTTCAAACGCAGTGAAGTCGCTGCCGCACTCTTGGTCTCCGGAAATCCGGTGCTTGCTGAGGGCGCTGGACCGAGTCCTTCCAGATACATTGAATTAGATGAAGACTACCGTTTGAATGATGCAAAAGTCCTACATGGCTTATACGGATCGCTGCTCGGAGAGGGAATAGGCTTCACTTCACAGCGCAACGGTAGTCTTTTCAACAACATTGTCCCGCTTGAAGAGCATAGAAAAACTTCAAATTCAAGCGGTGGATCCGTTCTAGATTTTGGATTTCATGTAGAGGATGCCTTCCATCCTGCACGCGCCGAGTACTTAGGGCTCGTCTGCATGCGCAATGATGAACGTGCCGCCACTATTATTTCGTGCATCGACAACATAAAACTTAGTACTGAAGAAAAACAAGTTCTATTTAAACCTAACTTCAAGATCTCTCACAACCCAATCCATAACACATCTGACATTATAGAAGAAACATCCCAGGCTATCCTCTTCGGCCACAAGAACGCCCCATACGTCAAAATTAATGCTGCCACATTGAATATTGATGAGTATAGCGGCATTGAACGTCAAGCCCTGGAAAAGCTCTTGGATCATTTTACAAGAAATCGCGTTGCAGTTGTGCTCGAAGCGAAGGACTGTATATATATAGATAATTACCGATGCGTGCACGCAAGGGATTCATTCAAAGCAAACTATGGCGATGGAGCACGCTGGCTAGCGAGAGTAGTTTTCGCTTCTAGTTTAAGAAAGTCACGCGAAATGCGGAGCACCATACACACTCGCGCCATCAGTGCATGAAGGGACGACTATGAGCGCCCAAAAACCACCAATTACCGCCATGAAGCTCTGGCTAGGCGATGAGACAATGTTTGATGGCCTGCAACTGTCAACCATTCATCCAATTATTATAGTAGATTCAGGCATAGGCGGCTTAACAGTAGCACGGCAGCTAGAACAGCTAAACCCAAAAACACACATTTTATATGTGGCAGATAACGAATGGTTTCCTTACGGCAACAAATCTAGGTTGGTAGTCGCCCAACGGATTCAGCTATTAATCGACTCACTTTGCACATGGGTAAAACCATCAGCGATAGTCGTGGCTTGTAATACAGCCTCGGTAGCGATAATAGAGAACAATCTTGATAAAATCTGGATAAATTTCTTATTAACAACCCCACCTATAGTTGATGCCGCCGATATATCCGAGAGCAAAAATATTGTTTTACTCGCTACACCAGGCACAGTAAAAAGCAGGTATGTTATCCAAAAAATTGCCGAAACCAATGGGCGCGCCAGAATATGGTCAATCGCGACACAATCGCTAGTTAAATTATCTGAGGCGAGGCTAGCGGGGGAGGATGTTAGTTTAGCCAGCTTCGCTAAACTGATCGCTAATTATCTTACAGAGGAGCAGCGATTATCGGTTGACACTCTTATTCTAGGGTGCACACACTTCCCACACTTAATTGATGACCTACGAAATATTTTTCCAAACGTGCACAACTGGGTTGACCCCGCAAAAAAAACTGCTATACAGGCAGCATCCTTGATAAAAATCAGCGACTCATCCTATAGGACGCCATTAAGAATGGCTATATTCACAAGCAAGCAAAACGTCACCAAATACCATCAAATATTTGCAAAATGCGGATTCAGCTTAAAACAGCCCACGGTGAAAAATAAGACACCGACCGAAACGGCCAGCTGAGCCTTCCAGCAATTGCAAGTGGCGTAACCCTTTACCCAATATGTGCGCACGCACTCGCGCATTTTACGCCACACTAATGCTATCAAACATTTAAAAACAGAGACTGATTACTTGATTTTTTTTATCAATCAATATCGATGGGTAATTTTAGCCATTGCGACTATTGCCCAAGCTTGCGCCTGTTTCTTCATCCAAGGATTCGGTTCCATTGCAATAAACATTAAGACTGAGATGGCCCTCAGCAACTGGCAGATAGGAATGCTTATTTCAGCTGCACAATTGATCCCGCTTGCAGGCCTTTTAGTTGCCGGCGAGTTATTAGACAGGTACAGCGAGCGGCTTATTGTAGGTATTGGAACAATAATCGTAGGGGCCGCCTTGTGTGCAACTGCGCTGGCCAATTCATATATTGAGATGGTAATACTCTTCACTATACTTGGCCTTGGTTATAGCACCGCCCAGCCTGGAGGAAGCAAATCTGTATCTAATTGGTTTACAAGTAAGCAACTGGGGTTCGCCATGGGAATTCGCCAAGCGGGATTACCACTTGGCGGAGCAATGGCAGCGATACTTCTTCCATTCATAGTCAGCCGCTCTTCGGTTCAGGCCGCCTTTCTTGCGAGTGGTGTTGTCGCTTTATTCGGTGCGACTCTGTTTATGCTATTATACAAAACTCCGGAACAACAAATAACCGCCCCCAACAAACAGACTAATATTAGATCTATTATCGCAACACGATTATTAATAGCAACCGACCCATCCATGAGGACCATTATGCTGTCGGGTGCTAGTCTTACGGCCTCCCAGTATGCAATCTCAGTCTTTCTGGTGCTGCATCTTCACACCTCACTTGGAATTGACGCCATCACTGCGACGACGATGTTCTTTGTCGTGCTCGGAGCAGGCATAGTAGGAAGAATCGCACTCGCAGCCTGGAGCGACCGATGTACGGCAGGAAGATATTATCCGGTGTTGATTTGCTTAGGCGCGGTCACCCTCATCCTGACATTACTACCATTTCTGGTAACCAAAAATATTATCATCATGGGTACAGTCATGGCCCTGACAGGTTTTTTCGCATATGGGTGGTATGGTCCATGGGTAGCCTATGTTGCCGAGACTGCTCCAATTGACCGTAAGGGCTTCGCACTTGGAATGGCGATGACAGCGAATCAGATATCCGTTGTATTAGTTCCTCCAATGGTTGGTCTTTCGAGGGACAGTTTCGGAACATACGCTTATGGTTGGTGGGCGCTGGCCATCGTCTCTGCCATTGTGTTACTGATAACTAACACAAGAAATAATGGCGTGCAATGACTTCCGACATCTTTCCCGCACTGTTTTAACAGCTAAATAGCCTGTTTTCGAAAAGCGTGCCTATGCTGCGCTATGAGCGCTTCTCGCAAAAGGTGGAGCGTCCTACGTTGAGCGTGCTGGATTGGCCGAAGATGTCGCTCTGCATGCTGCATTGGCAGGATGAGCCGTGGATTCGCTTGCGGGATATGCCGGCGGTGCTGGTGGATGATCCGTTTAATCAGCATGAATCCTGGTGGCGGAAGGCGTCGCGGATTTTGCGAGGGTTTTGACTGATCAGTGCCGTCGTCCGTGTTCGGGCCACGGTTTTTGGTTGGTCATAAGAATTTGGGTCTGCTTCGCAGCCCAGCGGGAGCAAGCTCCCTCGCCACGGGGATGAGGCAAGGCTTCAGTCCAACTTTTACTGGAGATATTTAATGAATAACAAGTTTAAAAGTGAGGCGTTCGAGTCGATTCACAGCTCGGCTGAGGCACTGCAGAAAATCGGCGCTATCGACGAGGCCACCATGGACGAGTTCGACGAGGCCTGTATTGGTGAGGAGCCTGTTGAAATCCCGCCTGCTCAGATTGAGTAAATCTGGCAAAAGAGATGAGGAAGGGTCCTTTACTCATCTGCTTGGGCCCTTGTCGCCATCCTTGGCTACTCAAGTGGCTCGCAGAGCAGCCACTCCACGGAGCTAACCCGCCGGCTTGCGCCGAGGCTTAGCCCCACGAATTGGCGCGTTAGAAGCAGGCTTGTGCGGGTCAGGCGGCGCATAAATGGGCTGGAGCGCTGTGGTCAGTCCCAGGCGTAGACCGAATTTCCGCAAAATGGATTCGAGGGTGCTGAGGGTCGGATTGCCCTTGTCCTTCTCGATCTGGTACAGGGCTTTGGTCGACATCTTGCACATCAGCGCAAAGGTGTCCTGGTCCAGACCGGTTACCTCGAGCCTTAGTCGGCGAACAGCGGTTCCGAGGGTTTCGTTCCCTGTCGCGTGCTGCATCGCGATGTCTTCGATGAGCATCTTGCGCCGTTCGCCGGGGTTCTCTTTCATCGAAATCCTAGTTCAACCATAAGCAACAGTTACCCGCTCCCAGCAATATAATTCCGGTTACCGGCGTATTCGCACTCATATTCGGCATTATGATGCCGATTACCCCATGTCTTCGGTAGGCTGATCAAAGTCAGCAGATATCCAAATCTTCCCCTTCAACCGCCCAGGCTCGCGGATCCGAGATGAATCGACATGAGGCCGCAAGTGTAGGTAAGGCTTGCCGCCCTTCGTGATCACCACCTTGTCGCCACGCCATGCGCGCTCAGCCAGTTGGTAGAGCTTGGATTTAGCTTCGCGCATGTTCACTTGCACCCGTTCACTCATATAGCTCCTCCATAGCGTCGGCTAAATTATCCTGAGCGGGAGATTTCGATAGGTAAGATGCGAGCTGAGCATCTCGCCCAATTGATGTTTCAGGCCCAACGTCAGTCAGCACACTATCTAACTCTGTGGCGACGGGATTTAGCGAAACGTTTTGCTGAATTCCCTCGCCACAGGGTCTGCGTCAAGCAGACTTTCTATCAATATGCCTTGGCCATTGACGATCCATAACTGCGATTTTGTAATGCATTGAAAACATTCAGTGCAACCCACCCCACCACCCGCTATTAATACCCATCCCATTCAAGGACCCAAGCCCCATCATGAAATTCGACCTCGCCTACTGCCGCAGCCTCGACGACAAGCTGTCGATCTATGACGTGCGCGATTTGAATTTCGACGAGACGGTGGATTTCGATTCGGCGCAGGAACAATTCCAGTGCCCAAACGACACCTGTCGGGCGGCGTTCGATGCAGCGAATGTGTTGGGGACGTTCAATGCCAAGAATGTGAACTACGTGCGCACGCCGCACTTCAAGAACATTCCCAGCACTCGGCATATCGAGGGTTGTTCTTATGCCAGTCTGAAAACTCCGACCACTGGCCTGGAGGCGGATACTGCGGAGTTGGATGACGGTCGGGAGGAACACTTTCCTTCGGAATTATTGCTGACCCGGCGTGAGTATCTGCGTAAGCCGTCCAGCCCGGCAGTGGCGGCAGACGTCATGCGCGATGAGCGAGAGCCTTCAGCCACTCGTCCTGGCGAGCACCCGAGCCGTGATTCAGCGCCGGACAAGACCCATGTGTTCGCCCATCCAGTGGAATGCTTTGTCTCGAACTTCTCGGACAAGGACCTGCTCAAGCGCATGCCGCTGAAGATTGGCGAGCACACGGCGCCCTATGCATCGTTCTTCAAGAAGATCGAATACTTGCTGGATAACAAGGGACTGATCTACTGGGGCAAGATCAAGAAGATCGAGGATTATCACAGCGCCAGTTTTCGCGTGGACTTCGAGCAGAAGGTCTGGACCCAGCTACCGGGCGAGACGAAGAAGAAGCCTTATTCGGTCAACGTTTACCTGAGCAAGAAGCTGATCGACAGCTACCGCAAGCGCAAGGCGTTTCTGCAAGAGATCAAGCATGCCGCCGAGAGCGAGCGGGATTTGTATTGTTTCTTCTACGGTGTAACGCCGGAGCTGAAGCAGGTGCCGAGCAAGAAAAACCCCGAGCAGACGTTCGGGGTGTTCAGTGCCCAGATTGAGAACCTGGACCACTTCATTATCCGTGAGGCGCCAGGGTTGGCCGACAGCTAGTCTCGTGTTGGGCTGACAGCTCATCTCCAGGCACCGGCGGCTTTCTGCTTCCAATGCGAGCATTTTGCTTGAGCTGGACCACTGGTCACCCATTAAAAAATGAGATTGATCCGGATTCAAAACAACTGTACAAAAACACAGTATTTTTGAAACCACCGCTTTGGAGAATTCCCATGGCCTCTCTCGCAATCAAGACCACTCTGGAACGCATCGCCGTCTATCAATTCACCCCAGCCCACAGTGCACAGGCCCGTGCCATGCTGGGGTGGAGCGTCGAGGAATTGTCCCGGCAGTCGGGCGTCTCGGTACCCGCCATCCAGCGCTTCGAAGCCGGGGGTGAACTGCTCGATGTGACGCGGCTGGCGCTGGCGTTTCGCTTTGAAGCCGAAGGACTGGTGTTTTTCCCTGGCTTTGCCCCGGGCCGCGGCATGAATGTCAAAGGCGCCACACCGGATCCGATGGGGCGACCCGACTACGCGATGATCGAATAGTCGGCGTTGCAGCAGGTGTCAGGCCGCACCGGCCTGGTTCTGATAAGCCGAGGCCTCCACATCCTGCCACCAGGCACGACCGCGTTGCGGATGGGTCAGAGTGAAGGCTTCGCCCATTTGCGGCGTGGTAATGGACACGTTGCGATCCCAGGCCAGGGCCAGGATGCGGTCGAAGGGTTCAAACCAGGCATGCATCGCCAGGTCGAATGTGCCGTTGTGGATCGGCAGCAGCCAGCGGCCCTTGAGGTCGATATGAGCCTGGAGGGTCTGCTCCGGCTGCATGTGCACATGGGGCCAATCGACGTTATAGGCGCCGGTTTCCATCAACGTGAGATCAAAGGGGCCGTATCGCTCGCCGATGCGCTTGAAACCGTCGAAATAACCGGTGTCGCCGCTGAAGAAGATTCGCGTGCCCCCGTCGATCATCACCCAGGAAGCCCATAGCGTGCTGTTGCCATCGAACAGACCGCGACCGGAAAAATGCTGCGATGGCGTGGCAATGAAATCGATGCCGTCCACGTCGGTCGCCTGCCACCAATCCAGCTGACGCACTTTGCTGGCCTCGATACCCCATTTGACCAGGGTGTCACCCACGCCCAGGGGCGTGAGGAAGTGCCGGGTCTTGGCGGCAAGCTTGAGGATGGCCCGGTGGTCGAGGTGGTCATAATGATCATGAGACAGGATCACCGCTTCAATCGGCGGCAGGTCGTCCAGGCTGATGGGCGGCTGGTGGAAACGCTTGGGGCCGGCCCATTGCACCGGCGACGCACGGTCGGAGAAAACCGGATCGGTGATCCAGAATTTGTCGCGCAGCTTGAGCAGAACCGTGGAGTGGCCGAGACGAAACACACTCTGGTTCGGCGCTGCCAGCAGTTCGGCGCGTGTCAGCGGCTGGACGGTGATGGCGCTCGCCGGACGGGTGGTGCGAGGTTTGTAGAGCAGCATGTTCCAGATGATGCGCAACATCTGGCCGAACCCTTCTCGCGGTGTATGGGCGTGATTGTGATACTTCCCTTGTTCGTGTCGGGAGGCCGGGTTGGCAGCCGCACTATCGGTCGTGGAAGAAGGAATACTCATGGTGCGATCACTCCAGGAACGTCGTCGAATTACACTTCGTCTTTGTGGGACGCTTGATGGCTGCGACGTGCACGCTCAGCCGCTCGCAAAAAAACTACACCACTCGGTGTAGTTTCTAGATTGCATGAATCTCGGGAGCAAGTAAACTGCCGAGTGTAATTTACCCTTCTCAACCGACGAGTGCCCATGACCGTACCGCAACGCCTCACCGAGCGAAAACGCGAAGCCATCCTCCAAGCCGCGATTGCCGAATTCCGTATCAGCGGTTTCGAGATCACCAGCATGGACAGGATCGCGGCGACGGCGGGCGTGTCGAAGCGCACGGTGTACAACCACTTCCCGAGCAAGGAAGAGCTGTTTGCCGAAATTCTGAACCGGTTATGGAACAGTATTACGGCCGAACAAGACATGCCGTACGGCGCGGACAAGCCTCTGCGAGAGCAACTCCGAGCCTTGCTGCAAGCCAAATTGCAAATGCTGGCGGACGAGAACCTCCTCGACCTGGCGCGTATTGCCATCGCGGCAACGATTCATTCCCCCGAGCGAGCCCAGGACATGGTCGCGCGCATGGGCGAGCGTGAAGAAGGCCTGACGGCCTGGATTCGCCAGGCCCAGGCCGATGGTCGGTTGAAACCCGTCGAACCGGCCTTTGCCGCCCAACAGATGCACGGGTTGCTCAAGACGTTTGCCTTTTGGCCGCAGATTTCCATGGGCCAACCCAGCCTGACCGTGGACGAACAGGCGCAGGTGATCGAGTCGGCACTCGACATGTTCCTGGCCTGCTATCAGTGTTGAAGGTCAGCGCAGTCGCAGGTTGTGTCCCAGTTCATCGAACAATGTCACCACCGAGCGCAAGGCGCGGCAGTCCGGGCGGGTCAGGAGCCAAAGCGCCGTGTCATACCCCGCCAACGGTTCGCCAATGGGCATCAGGCCTTCATTCGCGCCGAGCAGGAAGTCCGGCAGCGCCGCTATCCCCAGGCCGGTCCGCACCAGTTCGGTGACCGACAGCATGCTGTTGCAGCGATAGGTCGGAATCACGCCTGGCAAGTGCTGGCGACGCCAACTCACCGAAGGGTGATCGGGCAGGAAATCGTCCGGCGCGATCCATGTCAGGCGAGCCAAGTCATCCGGCATGTTCGAGGCCAGGTACGCTGGGCTTGCGCAAACCCGATAAGCGACCTTGCCCAGGTTTCGCCCCACCAGGTGCTCAGGCGGTGTACGGGTCAGGCGCAAGGCAATGTCGGCATCGCGACGGCTCAGGTTGGCGAAGTCGTTCGATGTACTCAGCTCCAGGTTCAGCGCCGGATAAGCGGGCATGAACCGCGCCAGCGCCGGCAACAACAGCGCGTGCAGGACCGAGTCGGAGCACGTCAGGCGCACCGTGCCGCTGACGACCTCGCCGCCCTGTTCCACGCCGATACGCGCCGCCTCCAGGGCTTGTTCGGCACGCTCGGCTTGCTCGGCCAACGCCTGGGCCAGGCTCGTAGGCAAATAACCGGAACGGCTTTTTTCGAACAACGGCTGGCCCAAGGCAGCCTCGAGCCGGCGAATGGAACGGAACACCGTGGATACGTCTACTTTCAGCAGCTGGGAAGCCCGGGACAACGAACCGCCACGCACCAGTGCCAGGATCAGGGAAAGGTCGGGATAGTCCAGTCGATAGTGCGCAGATGCATTGAACACTTGGGTAAACGCCAATATTGATTGCGTGAACGCCAATCTATAGTGGCCGCCAGCAATCAACAAGCGGCGAGACTCCCATGGAAAACCAGCGTCCTTTGTACATCGCCCTGGTCGGCGATCACGACCCGCAGATAACGGCTCATCGGGCGATTCCCATCGCGCTGGAGCTGGCCGGTAAACACAGCGGCCATGACATCCGGTTCCAGTGGGTGGCGACAGACCTCATCGCCGACAACAGAGTGCTGGATGATTGCCACGGTGTCTGGTGTGTACCGGGGAGCCCTTACCGAAACGAGGACGGCGCCTTGCAAGCCATTCGTTTTGCCCGCGAACAGCGTCGCCCTTTCCTGGGCACCTGCGGCGGTTTTCAGCACGCCATATTGGAATACGCTCGCAATGTGTTGGGCTGGGCCGACGCGGCGCATGGCGAAACGTCTCCCGAGGCTGAACGGGTTCTGGTGTCGCCATTGAGTTGCGCACTGGTCGAGACCATCGATAGCCTCCAGCTCAGCGCGGGGTCATTGATTGCCGAGGCGTACGGACGTCAGACGGTTTTCGAGGGTTATCACTGCCGATTCGGGGTCAATCCGGATTTTGAGAACGAGCTACTGGATGGACGTTTGCACGCCGTAGCCCGGGATTCGGCCGGCGAGCTGCGGGCCGTGGAGCTGCGAGATCATCCGTTCTTTGTCGCGACGCTGTTCCAACCGGAACGGGCCGCGCTTGAAGGTCGTATGCCGCCGCTGGTGAGGGCGTTTGTAGAAGTTTGTGCAAAGGCCCGGCTCTGAGCACACCGTCCTGTGGAGCACACAAATTCCATGTGGGAACGAGCCTGCTCACGATAGCAGCGGGTCAGTATGCATACATGCTGAATGTACCGACGCCATCGCGAGCAGGCTCGCTCCACAGGGCTTGCGGCAAGGAATCAGCCATCTACCAACTGCCGCATCGCCACGATCTCCGGCAAGTCGCTGCGCGCCATGTATACCCGTAAAGGTTCGGTGAGGTTGATGCGATCATCGATGTTCTGGTCCAGCAGCAACTGGATCCGCTCGCGCTTGAGGGTCATGGTGCCGTCCGTGACAGGCACCCAGACGAATTCGCAGGTGGGAATGATGCCGTCGTCGGCCACGTCCATGCCGAAGGCGTCTTCGCTGAAGCGCACAATATATTGGCCGGTCTTGCGGTTCAGGCCGACAAAACCCTTGAGCTGGTCGGCGGCCTGGCAGATGAGTGTCGAAGTGATGCGCATGGTAAACCTCATGGATGCGTCCGCAGGGGACGGCTGATCGATGGTTTACACGCAGGGCGGCGAATGCTGATTCAAGGTCTCCCTCTGCCGGGGAAACTGGTGCGGTCAAGGGTACTGCAAAGCGGCGCACCAATGCGTGGGAAAAATCTGCTTCACACACATTTATGTCGGTGTGGCGATAGCGCCGACGGCTTCCAGTTGTTAAAAGATAGGTTTTGCACAAGAAGAAAGGATCTCGAGCATGCCCGTCACCTTTACCCGTAGCGTGTTGATATTGAGCCTGTTGCTCGGCTTCGGCCAGACACAGGCCGCCGAGGCGCCGAACCCCAAGGCCTTGGCCACCCGCCAAGGCATCCCCCACCCGGCGGTGATCGCCCACCGCGGGGCTTCGTTCGACGCACCGGAATCCACTGCAGCCTCCTACAAGCTGGCCCGCGACCTCGGCGCCGATTACCTGGAGCTGGACCTGCAGCGCAGCAAGGACGGCGTGTTGTTCGTCCTGCACGATGACAGCCTGCTGCGCACCACGGACGTCGCGACCAAGTTCCCCGAGCGCAAGGACAGCAGCGCCAACGCATTCACCATGGCCGAGCTGAAAACCCTCGACGCCGGCAGCTGGTTCAATACTGCCTACCCGGACCGCGCCCGCCCTTCGTTCGCCGGCCTGAAAATCCTCACCCTCGATGAAGTGATCGATATTGCCGAAGGCAACCCGCAGCACAAACCGGGGCTGTACATCGAAACCAAGGAGCCGAAACTGTTCCCCGGCATCGAACGCGACCTGAAGGATAAATTGCAGGACCGCGGCTGGCTGAGTCCGGCCGGATCCAAGCTCGCCAAAAGTGCTACCGGCGTAGGCCAGGGCAAGGGCAAAGTGGTCTTGCAGACGTTCGAAAAAAGCAGTCTCGAACTGCTGCACAAAGAAATGCCGAAGGTACCGAAGGTCCTGTTGCTGTGGGTCGGCGAAGGCAACATCGAGCCCAAGTCCAAGGTGCCATTTACCGAGTCAGGGGAAACCGACAAGGCCGCCTACTACGCCAAGCAGGAGCCCAAGGACAAGGCCGAGTTCGAAAAATGGGTCCGGTACGCCAAGGCCCAGGGCGCCATCGGCACCGGACCGTCCGCCGCATTGACCCATGGCGGCAGCCAGAGCTACGCGGACCTGGTCAAACCCTGGATGAACCGGTACACCCACGACCAGGGCCTGCTGGTGCACGTCTACACCGTGGACGAAGCCGTGGACTTCAAGAAAGTGATGGATGCCGGTGTCGATGGCATCTTCACCAACCGCGCCAGCGAACTGCTCAAGTACTTCAAGCGGCCCGAGACTGGCACTGTCGCGCAGTTGCTGGAAAAGAACGGTTATTGAAACCGCGCAGACGCCTGAGGGGAACCACAGGCGTCTTGGTGCATTCCGGTTTTTTGCAAATTAAGGGTGAATTAAGTTGTCACAGATAATCTGAAACCACTTAAACAGATCACCCCTTAATGACATCAAGGAAAGCACTTATGAAAATGTTGACTGCCCTGTTTACCGCTGCTGCCCTGACCCTCACCGCTGGCCTGGCCCAGGCGGACGTGCGAATCGACCAGGTTCCCCAGTTGGTCAAGGACGGCAAAATCAAGTCCCTGGAATCGATGAACGAAGAAGCCTTGAAGTTGCACCCGGGCGCCAAGATCACCGATACCGACCTGGACAATCACTTCAACGGTTATGAGTACGAAGTTGAACTGAAGACCGCCGACGGCAAAGAGTTCGATGTGGACTTCGACGCCACCACCGGCAAAGTCTTGAGCGACAAAGAAGACACTTGATTCACCTGCAAAAAAGAGCCGCGTAACTCCCGAGTTGCGCGGCTCTTTTTCTACGCCGGAGAAATTAAGTGGTCACCGCGCAACTGACACACCCCTTCAGAAACGGCGCCATGATCTCGTCCAAGTGAACCTCCTGCCAGCACAGGCATTTCTCGCCACCGAGCCTCCTTGAACAGCATCGATAAAAACGTCCGCGCCCCGGACCTGTTCGGAGCGGCGGCGTGCCGTTGACCACTGATCCCAAGGGCTTCTGGATTCTTGCGGCACTGGTGGCGACCTGCACCCTGATTGCCGGTCGCTGGGCGTTTCGCAAGCAAAAAGACCATTGAGACTGACCTGTCTAGACAATCCCATTTGTCGGTCCAGCGGGATTTAAAAGTCTTTTTGTCATCTCTCCTGGGGTATCCTGCCCCGGCTTTACAGAAGCGAGGATCTACCAGATCTACCAACAGACTTTGCGAGGAGCGCGATATGCACGAGATCCCTAATCTCCCCTTCCCAAGCCTGCACGACACTGAGCAGACGACCACGCTACAGGCCGCAGGGCAGCCAGACGCCCGGCAACCCGAGCCCAAAGAAGCCACTGAACGCCGCCAGGCCGACAGCGAAGACTGATCCACCGCGTAACCAGACCGTGTGGAAAGCGCTAAGATGCGCTTTCCACACTGCCTGAACCTCGAGCCCACCATGACCGATGACACCTCCACCTTCAGCGAAGCCCAGGCCAATGTGCTGATCGGCACCACTGAAAAAATGGTCGAGATCTGGACGCGCCTTTCGCCAGAGAAACAAGCCGCGCTGCTGGCCCGTTTCGGCACCGAGGAAAATGCCCTCGCCGCGTTGGTTACCACCCACTTGATCGCCGGGCAAAACGACGGCTGACAGCCAAATAGTTTTCTTTTCTACGCCTCATCACCACGCTCGCCGTTATCATAAGCAGCCTATCTATCCCGCTGCTCCGTGGACACTTTTCCCATGTCAGATTCCCAGCGCCCCCTGGCGGTCACGCTGCAAGTCGTTTCCATCGTCCTGTTCACCTTCATCGGTTATCTGAATATCGGCATCCCGCTGGCCGTGCTCCCCGGGTTCGTCCATGGCGAGTTGGGTTTCGGCGCGGTCATCGCCGGGCTGGTGATCAGCGTGCAATACCTGGCCACCCTCCTCAGCCGTCCTTACGCGGGCAAGATCATCGACAATCTGGGCAGCAAGCGCGCCGTCATTTTCGGCCTCGCCGGGTGTGGGTTGAGCGGCGTGTTCATGTTGGTGTCTGCCTGGACCCATGATCTGCCGACCCTGAGTCTGATCAGCCTACTGATCGGTCGCCTGGTGCTGGGCAGCGCGGAAAGCCTGGTGGGTTCGGGCTCGATCGGCTGGGGCATCGGCCGCGTCGGGGCCGCAAATACCGCCAAGGTCATTTCCTGGAACGGCATCGCCAGTTACGGAGCACTGGCGATTGGCGCACCGCTGGGGGTGTGGCTGGTCAAGTCCTTGGGGCTGTGGAGCATGGGCGTCAGTATCATTCTGCTGGCGGTGCTGGGGGTGGCGCTGGCCTGGCCCAAAACCGCCGCGCCCATCGTCGTCGGCGAACGCCTGCCGTTCATGCATGTGCTGGGGCGCGTGCTGCCTCATGGCAGCGGCCTGGCCCTGGGCTCCATCGGTTTTGGCACCATCGCCACGTTCATCACCCTGTACTACGCGACCCGGAACTGGGACAACGCGGTCCTGTGCCTGAGCCTGTTCGGTGCATGCTTCATCGGTGCGCGCCTGCTGTTCGGCAATCTGATCAACCGCCTGGGAGGTTTTCGGGTGGCGATTGCCTGCCTGTCGGTGGAAACCCTCGGCCTGTTGCTCTTGTGGTTGGCACCCGATGCACAATGGGCACTGGCGGGCGCAGCGTTGAGTGGCTTCGGTTTTTCCTTGGTCTTTCCGGCACTGGGTGTCGAAGCCGTCAACCTGGTACCGGCTTCCAGTCGTGGAGCGGCGGTAGGCGCCTACTCATTATTCATTGATTTGTCCCTGGGGATCACCGGGCCGTTGGCCGGTGCGATTGCGGCAGGGTTTGGCTTTGCCTCGATCTTTCTGTTCGCTGCATTGGCCGCTCTCGGCGGCTTGGCGTTAAGCATATACCTTTACCGGTTGGCGCCGAGGTATCGCGAAGAACGGGAAAGAAGCTAGAAGTCCACTTTTGCGCGACCGGCCTTGATCGAGCCACGCTTACTCTTGGACTCCAGGCGACGGGTTTTCGAACCCAGGGTGGGCTTGGTCGGGCGACGCTTCTTTTCGACCTTGGTGGCGCTGAGGATCAGCTCGGCCAAACGCTCCAGTGCATCGGCCCGGTTCTGTTCCTGCGTGCGGTATTGCTGGGCCTTGATGATCAGCACCCCATCGCTGGTGATGCGGCTGTCACGCAGGGCCAGCAGCCGTTCCTTGTAGAATCCGGGCAACGACGAGGCCGGGATGTCGAAGCGCAGGTGCACGGCGCTGGACACCTTGTTGACGTTCTGCCCCCCCGCGCCCTGGGCGCGGATGGCCGTCAGCTCGATCTCGGCATCGGGAATGTGCACGTTGTTGGAAATCACCAGCATGGAATGCGTCCGGTATCAGGCCCCACAGAATACCCCGAATCCCACAGGCAACGCTTGACCCCTGTGGGAGCGAGCCTGCTCGCGATTGCGGTGTGCCAGTCACCATTGAAACCTCTGACCCGACGCCATCGCGAGCAGGCTCGCTCCCACAGAGGATGAGTCAGAAAAAACAAACCCGACACTCGGCCGGGTTTGCGGTATTTCAAGGACGCCTACTTGGCAGCCGCCACGGTCAATCCATGCTGGACGCTGCGCTTGTTCTTGATCTGGTAGCACACCCACATGAACACCAGCCACACCGGAATCGCATAGACCGAAACCTGGATGCCTGGGATCAGCAGCATCACGCCGAGAATGAACACCACGAACGCCAGGCAGATGTAGTTGCCGTACGGATACCACAGTGCCTTGAACAGCGACACCTGGCGGGTCTGGTTCATGTGCTGGCGGAATTTGATGTGCGAATAGCTGATCATCGCCCAGTTGATCACCAAAGTCGCGACCACCAGCGACATCAGCAGCTCCAACGCATGTTGCGGGATCAGGTAGTTCAATAGCACCGCGACCAGCGTCACCGCGGCCGAGGCGAGGATCGAACGCACCGGCACGCCGCGCTTGTCGATCCTGGACAGCGCCTTAGGCGCATCGCCCTGCTCGGCCATGCCCAACAGCATACGGCTGTTACAGTAGGTGCCGCTGTTGTACACCGACAACGCGGCGGTCAGCACCACGAAGTTGAGGATGTGCGCCGCGGTGTCGCTGCCCAGCATCGAGAACACCTGCACGAAGGGGCTGCCGCTGTAGGCGTCGCCGGA
Organism: Pseudomonas sp. SMV71; assembly: GCF_052042015.1. Lineage (NCBI taxonomy): Bacteria > Pseudomonadati > Pseudomonadota > Gammaproteobacteria > Pseudomonadales > Pseudomonadaceae > Pseudomonas > Pseudomonas sp. SMV71. The sequence goes on from NZ_JBKGGU010000009.1 coordinate 167,245, forward strand.
GGCATTGAGCGTGGTCAGCAAGTTATCCCAAGGAGTCAGGGACAACAGCACCACCAGGGCACCGATGTAGAAAATCAGGATCCGGTAGATCACCTGGTTGATGGCCTTGGGGATTACGGTTTTCGGTTTGTCGGCCTCGGCGGCGGTGAAGCCGAGCATCTCCAGGCCACCGAACGAGAACATGATGATCGCCATAGGCATCACCAGCCCACTCACGCCGTTGGGGAAGAATCCGCCATGAGACCACAGGTTGCTCACCGATGCCTGCGGACCACCGTGACCGCTGACCAGCAGGTAGCTGCCCAGGGCAATCATGCCGACAATCGCCACCACCTTGATGATCGCGAACCAGAACTCGGCCTCGCCGAAGACTTTGACGTTAGCCAGGTTGATCGCGTTGATCAGGATGAAAAATGCCGCCGCCGAGACCCAGCTCGGGATGTCCGGCGCCCAGTAGTGGATGTACTTGCCCACGGCCGTCAGTTCGGACATGCCCACCAGGATGTACAGAATCCAGCAGTTCCAGCCCGACAGGAAGCCGGCGAAACCGCCCCAGTACTTATGAGCAAAATGGCTGAAGGAGCCGGCTACCGGCTCTTCGACGATCATTTCGCCCAGCTGGCGCATGATCATGAAGGCGATGAAGCCGCAGATGGCGTAGCCGAGAATCATCGACGGCCCGGCGGATTTCAGAACTCCCGCCGAGCCAAGAAACAGGCCGGTACCGATCGCGCCGCCGAGGGCGATCAGTTGAATGTGGCGATTTTTCAGGCCGCGCTTCAGCTCGCCTGAGTGCGTATTGTCTACAACGGTCATGCGTCACCTATTTGTTTTTATCTGTGACGAAATCGAACCCGACACGCTCGTGGCGTGGCGGAGTGAACAAGGCGGATAACCTTGAAAATGCGTGGGTACGCGAAGGGTCACAGTAAAACGCGGCGCATTGTACACCGCTGCCCTGCTGCTGCCAGACACCACCGGATCAGCGTCGCCCCTTACATTTCAGGTCTGACAGGCATCTGACCCTCCCCGGCGTTTCGAAACAAGCGCTGGGATGTAGCAAAAAACTCGTCAAATCCCCCTGCTCGGCAGCTTTTTCTTACACAACTTTCAGAAAACGAAACCCACCGGCCCGACAAGCAAGATTCGTCAGGAATCCTTTACAACCCGTAACGTAGGCTTTCCATGTAGGAATTTTCTGTAGGACGACTACAAATTGACGGTAGCCAGCTACCTAATGAAAAAACTTCATAGCCAGCTGTTTTTGAATGGATAATTTACCCCCTGAAAATGGAATAAAAAGTTCAAATAAAAAAAATAAAATTATTTTTTGCATTTCAAAAATCCCTCGACTAGGTTTTCACCGACTTGCCAAGGCATTGTGCCGACAAGTTTTGCGGGGCCGTTTGCGGCCAGTTTTCACTCGCTGCATCGACCCGCTTTTTTCCGCAAAAGTCATCTAGGAGATTCACTATGCAAGCACTGGACAAAGACTTGGAAACCGAACTGCAGCTGGACGAATGGTTCGAAGCGCCGACCCATGAAGCCGCCGTTGAAATGATGCAGGCCGACGCCGTCGTTCCGTTCGGCACGGCGATGTGGCCTCTGTAGGCATAATCCGGCGGAGGCGGTCCGGCCGGTCGACTCCGCCACTATTGTCCGCTGTCAGGGAAGCTGAATCATTCGTCAGGGAAGAATAAGCATGGACACACAACGAGCCATCTCACATTTCCTTTACTACCTCGAACACCATCCCGCCCTGGCCGGCATTCAGCCCGCCAAGGTGTTGCTCGGCCATACCGCCGAGTACGAAGCGCTGATTGGAGCCATTGCCGAACAGGCAGGCAGCGGTTCGCCCTTCCGGTTCAGCGCCATGCGCCTGGACCTTGAATCCACGGAGCGCCTGTCCCGGGCGATTGCCGACAGCGATCTGTATATTTTCTTCTACGATTCTTCCACCTTGCCCAACCCGCGCCCAGACGGTCCGGACTTTGTCCGAGCGCTGCAAGGGGTGATGGCGGACAACTGGAAAAAATCGCTGCTGTTCAAGGACTACGGCGACTATTTCTACGATACCTTCAGCGTGATTCCCCAGCGCATCGCGGGTCTCAACAGCCACCTGATCCAACGAATGTCCCAAGCGACGACCTTGAGTTTCCAGGATGATCATGGCTCGTATTTCGATACCGGCCTCGGCAGCGTGAAAAAATGGACCGATATCAATGGCGTCGGTAACTATGACTTGGCGCCGGGTGAGATCGCGACCCACAGCGACACGATCAATGGCCGGGTCAGATTCGTCGGGACGTTCCTGAGTACCATCCCCTTCGCGCGCAAATATGGCGTGCTGCAATCGCCGCTGGAGCTGTGGATAGAAGATTCCACCATCCAGAAAATCGCCACCGACGTGCCAGGCCTGGAACACGACTTCAATAAGTACCTGGATGCCAACCCATCCAACCGGCGTATCGAGGAACTGGGGATTGGCACCAATGAAGGGGTCAAGAGCCTGTACGCACGCAACGCCGGTTTCGAAGAGCGCCACTGCGGCCTGCACCTGGGGCTCGGCGGCGGCGCCAAGGGCAGTCATCACCTGGACCTGATTTTCGAGAGTGGGGTGTTGGCGCTGGATAACGAGCCGGTGTTTGACGGGCGGTTTGTGCTTTAGGAGCAGCTGCAAGCGGCGAGCTTCAAGCAACAAGGAAGCGCGGGCAGCCTCTGGATCGTGGTGTGGAGCTGCTGGCCTCTTCGCGAGCAAGCCCGCTCCCACAATGAAGCGGCTCCGACACAAATCCCTTATTCACTGAAGATCAAATGTGGGAGCGGGCTTGCTCGCGAAGACGGCCGTACCGGCACCATATCAATAGCGCCAGACACAAAAACGGCAACCTCGCGGTTGCCGTTTTTTCTTGCAGCTTGCAGCTAAAAACTCACAGCTGCCTCACTCCGGCTTACGCCGCCCAAACCCCGGACGCTGGCCGGAACCCGCCGGCGCGCCACGGCGCTTGCCCGACGGGGCGTCGCGATCCACCAAGGAGATCCCCGGACGCTTCTTCGGCGCCGGTTTGGCCGGGCGCTTGGTGTCGGCCGGACGCTCGGCGACCGGGGTGCCACGACCTGCCGGAGCACTGCGACCTTCACCACGCTCGGTACGACCATTGGCCGGGCGCGGTGTGCGTGGGCCACGCTCACCGTCCTGACGCGGCGCTGGCTTGCGCGCCGGGCGCTCGCCTTCGAGCTGCGGTTCGCGGGATGGACGCGCAGCAGTCGGTGCACCTTCAGCAGCCGGACGCAGCGTACGCACGCGCTCGGTCTTGCCCATCGGACGCGAGGACTTACGCTGCATCCGCTCCAGCTTGTCCTTGCTCTTGGCGGTCATCTGCGGCATCGCCACTGGTTTGAGACCCACTTCGGCCGCCAGGATGTCGACTTCCTGCTGGCTCATTTCGCGCCAGCGACCCATCGGCAAGTCGGAGTTGAGGAACACCGGGCCGAAACGCACGCGTTTCAGGCGGCTGACCACCAGGCCTTGGGATTCCCACAGACGCCGCACTTCACGGTTACGACCTTCCATCACCACGCAGTGGTACCAATGGTTGAAGCCTTCGCCACCGGGCGCCTGCTGAATGTCGGTGAAACGCGCCGGGCCGTCTTCCAGCACGACACCGGTCTTCAAGCGCTCGATCATCTCGTCGTCGACTTCGCCACGCACACGTACGGCGTATTCGCGGTCCATTTCGTAGGAGGGGTGCATCAAGCGGTTGGCCAGTTCACCGTCGGTGGTGAACATCAACAGACCGGTGGTGTTGATGTCGAGGCGACCGATATTGATCCAGCGGCCTTCTTTGGGACGCGGCATCTTGTCGAACACGGTTGGACGGCCTTCCGGATCGTCACGTGTGCAGATTTCGCCGTCGGGCTTGTTGTACATGATCACGCGGCGCACCGTTTCGGCGGCCTCTTCGCGCTTGATCACCTTGCCATCAATGGTGATGGCGTCGTGCAGGTCGACGCGCAGGCCCAAGGTGGCTTCTTTGCCGTTGACCTTGATGCGGCCCTGGGTGATCCAGGTCTCCACATCACGGCGCGAACCGACGCCGATACGGGCGAGGACTTTTTGCAGCTTCTCGCCGGCTGGGCCGATTTCCTGGCTGTCGTTCTGGTCTAGGTCTTTCATTCTGGGCACCTCCCGGTGTGATCGGGTCAGGCGTGGCCTGACACGTTGGAAACAGGTCTGTGGCGAAGGGATCGCCAAAGGGTCGCGAATCATACGCCCGTTGCGGCGTTTGCGCATCAGAGACTAGCTGATCGATGAGCGCGCAGCGCGTTTTCCGCCGATCGGCATCTCTAAAATTGTGGGAGCGAGCCTGCTCGCGATAGCGGTGCGTCTGCTGGCGATGATGTTGTCTGTACCGGCGTCATCGCGAGCAGGCTCGCTCCCACAAGGGGGCAAGGGTGTGTCAGGTCAATCTTCGAACTGGCGCCGTTCGTTCTCAATCGCTTCGGCCAGGGCACGAGCTTCGGCTTCTTCGTCGCTTAGCTCAGGCTCGGGCTCGTGGGGGTCGAGGGCAGCTACAGCGGCGAGCAGTTTTTTCCGGGCTTCGGCCACGCCCAGAATGTCTTCTTCCAGCTCAGGTTCAGGCTCGGCTTGAAGCTCAACTTCCCGATCAGGCCCAGGCAAAGCATCCCCCTCGCCTTCCGACCCCGGCCCGTCGCGCAGCAAGTCGTCAAAATCGGTCTTGAGGCCTTGCTCCATGTTATCCAGTTCCAGCAACAACGAATGGAAACTGGTCTCCTCCTTGGGCTCCTCCGGCTCGGCGCTGGCGTCGGCCAAGTCCTGCAAGCCCTGGGGCACCGGCGCATCATCGAATTCGAGCATCGGCTCGGGTTCCAGCTCTCGTAGCTCGGCCAGTGGCGGCAGGTCGTCCAGGTTCTTGAGGTTGAAGTGATCGAGAAACGCCTTGGTGGTGGCGAACATCGCCGGCTTGCCCGGCACGTCGCGATAGCCCACGACACGGATCCACTCACGCTCCAGCAAGGTCTTGACGATTTGGCTGTTGACCGCCACGCCGCGCACGTCCTCGATCTCGCCACGGGTGATCGGCTGGCGATAGGCAATCAGCGCCAGGGTTTCGAGCATCGCCCGGGAATAGCGCTGCGGCCGCTCTTCCCACAGGCGACCGACCCAAGGGGCGAACTTTTCGCGTATCTGCAAACGATAGCCCGAGGCGACTTCCTTGAGTTCGAAAGCCCGGCCCTCGCAGGACTTGCCCAGCAGCGCCAGGGCTTTCTTGAACACGGCCGGCTCAGGCCGCTCACCTTCTTCGAAAAGTTCGAACAGTCGGTCCATCGATTGCGGCTTTCCCGACGCCAACAGGAAAGCTTCAAGCAAAGGCGCCAGCTCGCGGGGTTCAGTCAGATTCATTGATTTGCTCGTTATTCGGCTCGTGCCCGCACGTGGATCGCTGCGAACGGCTCATTCTGCACCAGCTCGACCAAGGATTCCTTGATCAATTCCAGGATCGCCATGAACGTCACCACCACCCCCAACCGACCTTCCTCGGCAGTGAACAGTTCGACGAACGGCACGAATCCGCCGCCCTTGAGCCGTTCCAGCACATCGCTCATGCGCTCGCGGGTGGACAGCGCTTCGCGGCTGACCTGATGACTTTCGAACATATCGCCGCGGCGCAACACCTCGGCCATGGAGACCAGCAGTTCTTCCAGGCTCACGTCCGGCAGCAATTTGCGCGCCCGCGCCTCGGGGGCATCGAGCTTGGGCACCACCACGTCGCGTCCGACACGGCTCAGGCCGTCGATGCCTTCGGCAGCGCCCTTGAACCGCTCGTACTCTTGCAAGCGGCGGATCAGCTCGGCCCGCGGGTCTTCCTCTTCTTCCTCGACCGTCGCCGAACGCGGGAGCAACATCCGCGACTTGATCTCGGCGAGCATGGCCGCCATCACCAGGTACTCGGCCGCCAGTTCCAGGCGCACCGACTGCATCAGCTCGACATAGCCCATGTACTGGCGGGTGATTTCCGCCACCGGGATGTCGAGGATGTCGATGTTCTGTTTGCGGATCAGGTACAGCAACAGGTCAAGAGGCCCCTCGAAGGCTTCAAGGAATACTTCCAGCGCATCCGGCGGAATGTACAGGTCCAGGGGCATTTCCATGACCGCCTGGCCATAGACCATGGCGAACGGCAGCTCCTGTTGCGCGCCGGCCTGGGGATCGGCATTTTCCACTACGGCTTCCACGGCGGACATTCAGGCCTCGGCCATGAATGGAGCTGGATCACCGCAGCCGACCCGCACCACCTGCGGCTCGCCGTCGGCCAGGTTGATCACGGTGGAAGCCTTCATGCCGCCGAAACCACCGTCGATGATCAGCTCGACCTGATGCTCCAGCAGTTGGCGAATCTCATAGGGGTCGGTCATCGGCTCGGTGTCGCCAGGCATGATCAGCGTCACGCTCATCAGCGGTTCGCCCAGCTCCGCCAGCAGCGCCAGGGCGATGGGATGGCTCGGCACCCGCAGGCCGATGGTGCGCTTTTTCGGGTGCAGCAACAGCCGCGGCACTTCCCGCGTGGCGTTGAGAATAAAAGTGTATGGACCCGGCAGGTGGGCCTTGAGCAAGCGGAAGGTGCCGGTGTCGATCTTGGCGAACAGCCCCAACTGCGACAGGTCGCTGCAGATCAGCGCAAAGTTGTGCTTGTCGTCCAGCTGACGCAAGCGACGGACCCGCTCAACGGCATTTTTGTCACCAATCTGGCAACCGATCGCGTAAGCGGAGTCGGTGGGATAGACCACCACACCGCCACTACGGATGATTTCCACGGCCTGCTTGATCAGGCGCGCTTGCGGGTTTTCCGGATGAATCTGGAAAAATTGACTCACGTGTTCTACCTGTTCAGACGGCGGCGGTAACGGGATCATGTTTGAATCTACACCACAGTGGTGGCAGATCTTCCGGCAACGGGCGATATTCGCCAATCTCGGACCAGCCCCCAGGGCCATGGAAATCACTGCCGGCGGTCACCAGCAGGCCGAACTCACGGGCCAGAATTGCCAGGCTGCCGACCTGCTCGGCCGGCTGATGGCCGTTGACCACCTCGATTGCATGGCCCCCTGCTTGAATATAGTCGGCAACCAGGCGGCGACGTTTGCTGCGGGTGAAATCGTAGTGCCAGGGATGCGCCAGGCTGATCCAGGCCCCGGCTGCCCTCAGCGTCTCGACGGTTTCTTCCAGCGTCGGCCAGTGCTGCTTGACGTCCCCCAGCTTGCCGGCGCCCAGCCATTTGCGAAACGCCTCGGCGCGATCCTTGACGAAGCCCTCGCGCACCATCCAGTCGGCGAAGTGCGGCCGCGCCGGGGCGTTGCCGCTGTCGCCCAGTTCCTGCTGGATCTGCCTGGCCCCTTCCAACGCACCGGGCATGCCCTTGAGCGCCAGTTTGCGGCTGATTTCTTCGGCGCGTAGCCAGCGGCCGTCGCGCAACTGCGCAATGGCCTGGACCAGCGAGGGCGCATGCACATCAAAACCATAGCCCAGCACATGAATAGTTGCCCCGCCCCAGGTACAGGACAGCTCGACCCCGTTGACCAATTGCATCCCCAGGGCCTCGGCAGCAGTGCGGGCCTCGTCCAGGCCCTCGAGGGTGTCGTGGTCGGTCAGGGCCAGGACTCGCACGCCGTGCTCGAACGCCCGCGCCACCACAATTGCCGGCGCCAGGGCGCCGTCGGAGGCCGTGCTGTGGCAGTGCAAATCAACATTCACGAGAGTTTGTTACCTCAAATCAGCTGGCCCTATCGCGGCCAAGGATGTTTGTTATTATGCCGCCACATCCTGCTCCTGGCTGCCACTGTGAAACAATTCATCGATTTCATCCCGCTCCTGCTGTTTTTCATCGTCTACAAACTTGATCCCTGGGCCGTCGACATCGCCGGCCACTCCTTGACTGTAGGCGGTATCTACAGCGCCACCGCGGTGCTGATCATCAGTTCCCTGGTGGTCTATGGCGCGTTGTTCGTATCCCAGCGCAAGCTGGAAAAGAGCCAGTGGCTGACTCTCATCGCTTGCCTGGTGTTCGGCAGCCTGACCCTGGCCTTCCACAGCGAAACCTTTCTCAAGTGGAAGGCGCCGGTGGTGAACTGGCTGTTCGCCCTGGCCTTCATCGGCAGCCACTTCATCGGTGACCGCCTGTTGATCAAGCGCATCATGGGCCACGCCCTGAGCCTGCCGGAGGTGATCTGGACCCGGCTGAACATCGCCTGGATCGCCTTCTTCCTGTTGTGCGGCGCCGCCAACCTGTTTGTCGCGTTCACCTTCCAGGATTACTGGGTCGACTTCAAAGTCTTCGGCAGCCTGGGCATGACGCTGTTGTTCCTGATCGGCCAGGGCATCTACCTGTCCCGTCATCTACATGATGTCGACACCACTACGCCAAAAACCGAGGACTGACATGCTCTACGCAATCATTGCCACCGACGTCGCCAACTCCCTGGAAAAACGCCTGGCCGCGCGCCCCGAGCACCTGGAACGCCTGCAACAGCTCAAGGCCGAAGGCCGCATCGTGCTGGCAGGCCCCCATCCGGCGGTAGACAGCAATGACCCAGGCGCCGCCGGTTTCAGCGGCAGCCTGATCGTCGCCGAATTCGAGTCCCTGACTGCCGCCCAGGCCTGGGCCGAAGCCGATCCGTTCGTCGCGGCGGGCGTCTATGCCAATGTCGTGGTCAAGCCGTTCAAGCAAGTCCTGCCGTAACCCCCTCCCGCGCAATGGGCCTGTGCGGCTCATTGCGCTCAATTGCTCATTGTTCTCGTTTGCCTGCCGACAACCTGTCTAATCTGTCTAATCTCGACTGAAATTCAGGAGTGACAATGCGCAAAGGTCCGTTGTGCCTGTTATGGGTCTCGTTAGTGATCGGGGCACCCGCCCATGGCGAAGAAAACACCGAGGCCGTTCACTCGGCCCCCTTGTCCCTGAGTGCCGGCAGCCAGATCGCCGAACTGCAGCAGCGCTTGAAAGACAGCGAGCACCAGCGCGAAGAGCTGACCAAGCAACTGCAGAATGCCGACAACGAGCGCGAGAGCGCCTTGCTGGCCCGCTTGCGCCAGGAGAATCAGCGCCTGAAGTTACAGCTCAAGGAAGCCCAGGCTAGCCCGCTGCCGCGCTTGTTGACCGATCAACAGCAATGGTTCGTCATTGGTGCCGGGGTAGCGCTATTGGCCCTGCTCTGCGGTATCTTTGCCAGCGGTGGACGTAGACAACGTCGGCAATGGCTAAATTGAGTGAGTCATGAGCGAGCTGTTACTGATTGATGATGACCAGGAGCTGTGTGAGCTGCTGGTGAGCTGGCTGGGCCAGGAAGGTTTTCAGGTCCGTGCCTGTCACGATGGCCAGAGCGCCCGCAAGGCGCTGGCCGAAGCCGCCCCGGCGGCGGTCGTGCTGGATGTAATGTTGCCTGACGGCAGCGGCCTGGAACTGCTCAAGCAGTTGCGCAACGATCACCCCGAACTGCCGGTGCTGATGCTTTCGGCCCGGGGCGAGCCGCTGGACCGCATCCTGGGCCTTGAACTGGGGGCCGACGATTACCTGGCCAAACCCTGCGACCCGCGTGAACTGACCGCCCGCCTGCGCGCCGTATTGCGCCGCAGTCATCCAACGGCGGTGTCCAGCCAGATCGAACTGGGAGACCTGACCTTCAGCCCGGTTCGTGGCGTGGTCAACATCGACGAACAGGAACAGACCCTGACCGTTTCCGAAAGCCGCCTGCTCGAAGCGTTGCTCAAGCAACCGGGCGAGCCGCTGGACAAGCAAGAGTTGGCGCAGATCGCCCTGGGTCGCAAGCTCACCCTGTACGACCGCAGCCTGGACATGCACGTGAGTAACCTGCGCAAGAAGATCGGCCCCCATCCCGATGGCCGGCCCCGCATCGTGGCTCTGCGCAGCCGGGGCTATTACTACAGCCTCTGAGCCGATCCCCCTGTTTGGCCCAGGGATATGGTTAACCCTCTGTGGCGAGGGAGCTTGCTCCCGCTGGAGGGCAAAGCCCTCCCCGGATAAGCCGCAAATCCCAGGGTCCGCTTCGCGGCCCAGCGGGAGCAAGCTCCCTCGCCACAGGTGCCCACGATCCATCCCAGGGTTTTGTCAGCCTCCCGACAAAACCTCTTTACCCAAGCTTTACGCCCCCCTGACCGCCGCTGACCTTGATCTTTGTAATCTGCACACATCCGGAACTGACCGGGAACGAGACAAGGAGATACACCATGCGCAAGACCCTTACCGCTCTGATGTTCGCTGCCGCCCTGCCTACCGTCGCCATGGCCATGCCTGAAGGCGCGGGCCCGATGGGGCCGATGGATGGCCCGCGTCATGGCGGCCAGATGCATGACAGAGGCCCGTACAGCCAACTGGACCTGACCCACGAGCAGCGTCAGCAGATCCGCCGGATCATGGGCGAACAGCGCCACGAACGTCAGGAACTGGTAGAAAAATACCTGGCCAAATTGTCGCCGGCTGACCAGAAGGCCATGCAGGATGAGATCAAAGCCCGACACGAGAAAGTCGACGCCCAGATCCGTGGCCTGCTCAAACCTGAGCAGCAGAAAGAATTCGACGCGATTCAGAAAAAACAGGCCGAGCGTCGCGCCGAGTGGGCCGAATTCAAGGCCTGGAAAGCGCAACAACCGCAAAAAGCGCAATAATGCGCGTCGGTTAACGAAGCACTGGAAACATACCAACCGTGGCGAGGGAGCTTGCTCCCGCTGGGCCGCGAAGCGGCCTCGGGATTTTACGGTCCCTACGCAACCGAGCGGGAGCAAGCTCCCTCGCCACGGGATTGCTGTTCGACTTTACTTCGCGTGGCTGACGGGGTATCAGCCCGTTGGGCTTTCTGTGTTTTCGAGGATTTACCGTGCGTTCATTGTTCTGGCGCATCCTGGCCAGTTTCTGGCTGGCCATCGCCCTGGTTGCGGGGCTGTCGATTCTCATGGGGCACATGCTGAACCAGGACGCCTGGATCCTCAGCCGCCACCCGGGGCTCAACACCCTGGCCGAAGAGTGGACGCAGACCTACGAAAGCCAGGGCGAAGACGCGGCCCAAGACATCCTGCAACAGCGCAAGCGCCAATATCACATCGACGTCCAGGTGCTCAACGAAAGCGGCGACCCGGTGGTGCGTGGCACTTTCCCACGTCGCGCCGCCGCGTTCGAGGCTCGGCAGAACAACGATGATCGGCGACTGCCGTGGCGACGGCTGACCGACGAATTCACCAGCGCCAAGACCGGCGACACCTACCTGTTCATCTACCGCATCCCGCACCCCGAACTGGACGCCTGGCATCGCGAAAGCCTGCTCTGGCCCCTCAGCGCTCTGGGCATCGCGCTGGTGGTGCTGACCCTGTTCAGCTTGCTGGTGACGTTCTCCATCACCCGCCCACTGAGTCGCCTGCGCGGCGCGGTGCATGACCTCGGCCAGGCCACCTACCAGCAGAACAGCCTCGCCAAGCTGGCCAACCGTCGGGACGAGTTCGGCGTGCTGGCTACCGACTTCAACCGTATGGGCGCACGCTTGCAAAGCCTGATCGCCAGTCAAAGGCAACTGCTACGGGATGTATCCCACGAACTGCGCTCGCCCCTGGCCCGGCTGCGCATCGCCCTGGCACTGGCCGAGCGGGCCAGCCCCGAAGAACGGGAAAAGCTCTGGCCGCGCCTGACCCGCGAATGTGATCGCCTGGAAGCCCTGATCAGTGAAATCCTGGTCCTGGCCCGGGTCGATGCCGACAACGCCAGCGCCGAAGAGGTGGACCTCAACGCGTTGCTGATCGCCCTGCAAAAAGATGCGCAGTTGGCGTCACCTGAACAAAGCGTGCAATTGGAGGCTGAACCGAACCTGACCCTCAAGGGCTGGCCGACCATGATCGAGCGCGCCGTGGACAACCTGCTGCGCAACGCCCAGCGTTTCAGCCCCGACGGGCGGGCGATCGAGATGCGTGCGATCCGCCAGGGCGAAAAGCTGGTGGTCAGCGTGCGCGACCACGGTCCGGGAGTGGAGGCCGAGCACCTGGGCCAGTTGGGCGAACCGTTCTACCGCGCCCCCGGCCAGACCGCCGCCGGCCACGGTCTGGGCCTGGCAATCGCGCGCCGCGCCGCTGAACGGCATGGGGGCGCACTGGTGCTGGACAACCATCCTGGCGGCGGATTCATCGCCAGCCTGGAACTGCCGTTGGTACCGGGGGCGGTCGTGCAGCCGTGATCCTGTCGAAACGGCACCCACCGGACCGGCTGGCAGTTGGTTCCTGGGCAAGATGCTCGAATGAACAGGGCATTTGCCGCCCAACCAAACGATAATTGCTCTTATTTAAAGCGTTGCGCCCTGTTAGACTTTGCGCCCCCGTTTCACTCGTCTTCCAGGATCGCCGATGCCGTCGCTGCCTCTTCGCTTATGTGCACTGTTCATGGCCTTGGGCCTGAGTGCTTGCGATGACGCCCCGCGGTTTACCCAGGCCGAACCCGGTGAGGCCCGGTCCGGAGGCGCTGCGACCGTGCGCAAGAGCGATCAGAACGCTTTTTCCCTGCCTTCGGCCAACCTGTCGCCCTCGCGGCGCGTGGACTTCAGCGTCGGCAACAGTTTCTTCCGCAGCCCCTGGGTGATGGCGCCTTCGACCACCACGGCCCGGGACGGCCTCGGCCCCTTGTTCAACACCAACGCCTGCCAGAACTGCCACATCAAGGATGGGCGCGGTCACCCTCCCGCGCCGGACGCCAGCTCCGCAGTGTCGATGCTGGTGCGCCTGTCGATCCCCGACGCGCCGCCCTACGTCAGGCTCATCGAGCAGCAGGGAGTCGTCCCGGAGCCGGTGTACGGCGGCCAATTGCAGGACATGTCGGTGCCCGGCGTCGCGCCCGAGGGCAAGGTGCGGGTCGATTACACACCGGTTCCGGTGCGCTTTACGGACGGCACGGTCGTGGAACTGCGCAAACCGAGCCTGCAGATCACCCAATTGGCTTACGGCCCGATGCACCCGGACACACGCTTTTCCGCCCGCGTCGCACCGCCGATGATCGGCCTGGGGCTGCTCGAAGCCATCCCCGACGAAGCCATCCTGGCGAATGCCCAGGCCCAGGCGCGCGACAAGAACGGCATCGCCGGTCGCCCCAACCAGGTTTGGGACGATGCCCAGCAGAAAACCGTGCTGGGGCGTTTCGGCTGGAAGGCCGGGCAGCCCAACCTCAATCAACAGAACGTCCATGCCTTCTCCGGTGACATGGGCCTGACCACGAGCCTGCGGCCGTTCGACGATTGCACCGAGACTCAGGTCGATTGCAAGCGTGCGCCCAGCGGCAGTGGCCCGGACGGCGAACCGGAAGTCAGCGACAACATCCTGCGACTGGTGCTGTTTTACAGTCGCAACCTGGCGGTACCGGCCCGTCGCGACGTCAGCTCGCCCCAGGTGCTGGCAGGCAAGAACCTGTTTTTCCAGGCCGGCTGCCAGTCCTGCCACACCCCGAAATACACCACCTCCGCCAACGCCGCCGAACCGGAGCTGGCGAACCAGGTGATCCGCCCCTACACCGACCTGCTGTTGCACGACATGGGCGAAGGCCTGGCCGACAACCGCAGCGAATTCAAGGCCGGGGGCCGGGACTGGCGCACCCCACCACTGTGGGGCGTCGGCCTGACAGAAACCGTAAACGGTCACACCCAGTTTTTGCATGACGGTCGCGCCCGCAACCTGCTCGAAGCCGTGCTCTGGCATGGCGGCGAAGCACAAGCGGCGCAGCGCCAGGTTCTAGCATTCAATGCCGAGCAGCGCGCCGCGTTGCTGGCCTTCCTGAATTCCCTTTAAACGTCTTTTCCGAAACACGGGAGCCCGACATGTTCCGTCCCAAGTTGTTGTTTACCAGCCTCGCCGCCCTCGCCCTCGGTGCCTGCTCGCCGCAGGATCCGCAGGCGGTTACCTCGGCGGCCATCGCCAAGCAAGTAATCCTGCCGACCTACAGCCGCTGGGTCGAGGCCGACCGACAGTTGGCGACCAGCGCCCTGGCGTTCTGCCAAGGCAAGGAAAACCTGGAGACCGCCCGCGCTGACTTCCTCAAGGCACAAAAAGCCTGGGCCGAGTTGCAGCCGCTGCTGATCGGACCGTTGGCCGAGGGTAACCGCGCCTGGCAGGTCCAGTTCTGGCCGGACAAGAAGAACCTCGTAGGCCGCCAGGTCGAGCAACTGGTCAACAGCGAGCCGCAGATCGACGCCGCCGGCCTGGCCAAGTCCAGCGTCGTGGTCCAGGGCCTGTCGGCTTATGAGTACCTGCTGTTCGACGCGAAAATCGACATGGCCGACAGTGCACAGAAAGCCAAGTACTGCCCATTGCTGGTGGCCATCGGAGAGCGCCAGAAACAACTGGCCGAAGAGATCCTGTCGCGCTGGAACACCAACGACGGCATGCTTGCGCAGATGAGCAAGTTTCCGAACCAGCGCTACGCTGATTCCCACGAAGCCATCGCCGACCTCCTACGCGTCCAGGTCACCGCCCTTGACACGCTGAAGAAAAAGCTCGGCACTCCGATGGGCCGCCAGACCAAGGGCGTACCCCAGCCGTTCCAGGCCGATGCCTGGCGCAGCCAGTCGTCGTTGCAGGGCCTTGCGGCCAGCCTGAGCGCCGCTCGGACCGTCTGGGCCGGTGTCGACAACAAGGGCCTGCGCGGCCTGCTGCCAAGCGAGCAAAAGCCACTGGCCGACAAGATCGATGCGGCCTACGATGCGTCGCTGAAACTGTTCGCCAGCACCCAGCGCCCGCTGACCGAGATGCTCAACGATGACGCCGGACGCCAGCAACTCAACGATTTGTATGACAGCCTCAACGTCGTCCACCGCCTGCACGAAGGCGAACTGGCCAAGGCGCTGGGCATTCAACTGGGCTTCAACGCCAACGACGGTGACTGATCATGTTTCGACGTCAGGCCCTGGCACTGGGCAGCTTACTGCTCGGCGCCGTTACCCTGGGCGGCTGGACGCTGTTCAAGCAAAAGGACAAGAGTCCGCTGCTGCTCTCGGCGCGGGACGATAGCGACGGCAAGCACTACGCCGTGGGTTATCGGTTGGACGGCAGCCGGGTGTTTGCCACCCGGGTCGGCCAACGCTGCCACGACATCATCAATCACCCGACACAGCCGATTGCGCTGTTCGTCGCACGACGCCCAGGTACCGAAAGCTATCTGATCGACCTGCGCGACGGCACCCTGCTGCAAACCATCACCTCGTTGCCGAACCGACACTTCTACGGCCACGCGGTGATCCACAAAAGCGGCGAATGGCTGTACGCCACCGAAAACGACACCACCGATCCGGGACGCGGCCTGCTGGGCGTTTACCGATTCGAGGGCCAGCGACTCGTGCACAGTGGCGAGATTCCTACCCATGGGATCGGTCCGCACCAGGTGTCGTGGATGCCGGACGGTGAGACTCTGGTGGTGGCCAACGGGGGCATCCGTACCGAGGCCGAGAGCCGGGTCGAAATGAACCTCGATGCCATGGAACCGAGCCTGGTTCTGATGCAGCGCGACGGCACCCTGTTGAGCAAGGAAACCCTTGCCCAGTCGATGAACAGCGTGCGCCACATGGGCATCGCCGGCGACGGCACCATCGTCACGGGCCAGCAGTTCATGGGCGACGCCCACGAATCTTCGCAACTGGTGGCGATCAAGCGCCCCGGCCAGCCCTTCCAAGCGTTCCCGGTACCCGAGCAACAGTTGCTGGCGATGGGGCACTACACCGCCAGCGTCGCCGTGCACAGCGATCTGCGCCTGGTAGCCCTGACCGCACCGCGCGGCAACCGCTTTTTCATCTGGGACCTGGACAACGGCGAGGCGCGTCTGGATGCGCCCTTGCCGGACTGCGCCGGTGTCGGTGCGGTGGCCGATGGCTTCGTCGTGACATCGGGCCAGGGACGCTGCCGTTATTACGATTGCCGCCAGTCACAATGGGTCGCCAAACCCCTGGATCTGCCCGCGGGGCTCTGGGACAACCATTTGCATCTGGTGTGACGGGCGGGCACAGCGCGTAAAAAAAATAACCTTACACATTAGCGTCAAACATCGTTTTGAATCGCCGGCGCACTCGGAGTAAGGTGCCCGCCTGACTGTCTTTTATCTCGGCTTTTTTCCAAGGAAGTGGAACATGCTGCGACGCCGCATGCTGATCATGTTGGGTGTTGTCTTGCTGGTGGTGCTGTTGCTGGCTGGCTACAAGGCCTTTACCGTCTATCAGCAGATCCAGATGTTTTCCGTACCGAAACCACCGGTCAGCGTCGCCGTGGCCAAGGCCACCGAGCAGCCCTGGCAGGCACGCCTGCCCACCGTGGGCAGTCTCAAGGCGCTGCAGGGCGTGGACCTCAGCCTGGAAATTGCCGGGACCGTGCAGAAGGTACTGTTCCAGTCCGGGCAGAAGGTCAAGGCCGGCCAGCCGCTCCTGCAACTGGACAGCGACGTCGAAAGCGCCCTGCTGGAGACCGCCGAGGCCGACCTTGGCCTTTCGCAGCTGGACTTCAACCGTGGCCGGCAGCTGGTGGGCAGCCAAGCGATCTCCAAGGGTGAGTTCGACCGGCTCTCAGCGCAGTTGAAAAAGAACCAGGCCACCGTCAACCAGCTCAAGGCCTCCCTGGCCAAGAAACATATCGTCGCGCCGTTCAATGGCACCATCGGCATCCGCCGGGTGGATGTCGGCGACTACCTGGCCAGTGGCAGCGTGATCGCCACCCTCCAAGACCTCAGCAGCCTGTACGTGGATTTCTACGTGCCGGAGCAAACGGTGCCCAGGCTGGCCGTTGCCCAGTCGGTCAACGTCAACGTGTCGGCTTACCCCGGCCAGACCTTCGTCGGCTCGATCAGCGCGATCAACCCCAAGGTCGAGGACAGCACCCGGAACGTGTTGGTGCGCGCCACCCTGGCCAACCCCGACGGCAAACTGTTGCCCGGGATGTTCGCCGACCTGCAGGTGATCCTGCCGGATGTCGACGCCGGAATCGTCGTGCCGGAAAGTGCCGTGACCTACACCTTGTACGGCAACTCGATGTACGTGGTCACGCAGAAGAAAGCCGCCGATGGCAGCGTCGAGAAGGACGACAAGGGCCAGCCGCTGCTGATCGCCGAACGGCGTTTTGTCGAGACCGGCGAGCGCCGTGACGGCCAGGTCCTGGTATCCAAGGGCGTGCAGAGCGGTGAACAGGTGGTGATCGCCGGCCAGATCAAACTCGACAACGGTACGCCCGTCGCCATCAGCGACGACAAGACCCTGACCGAACAGAACAGCCCGCCGCGCGCGGACTGATCAAGGAACCCCCATGGCCTTTACCGATCCGTTCATCCGCCGCCCGGTGCTCGCCACCGTGGTCAGCCTGTTGATCGTACTGCTGGGCTTCCAGGCCTGGAGCAAGCTGCCGCTGCGCCAATACCCGCAAATGGAAAACGCCCTGATCACGGTCACCACCGCCTACCCCGGGGCAAACGCCGAAACCATTCAGGGCTACATCACCCAGCCAATGCAGCAGAGCCTGGCCAGCGCCGAAGGCATCGACTACATGACCTCGGTCAGTCGGCAGAATTTCTCGGTGATCTCGGTCTATGCGCGGATCGGCTCCAACAGCGACCGGCTCTTCACCGAATTGCTGGCCAAGGCCAACGAGGTCAAGAACCAGCTGCCCCAGGACGCCGAAGACCCGGTGCTCAGCCGCGAGGCCGCCGACGCCTCGGCGCTGATGTACATCAGCTTTTTCAGCAAGGAACTGAACAACCCGCAGATCACCGACTATCTGTCACGCGTGGTCCAGCCGAAATTGGCGACCTTGCCGGGCATGGCTGAAGCGGAAATCCTCGGCAACCAGGTGTTCGCCATGCGCTTGTGGCTGGACCCGGTCAGGCTTGCCGGTTTCGGCCTGACCGCCGCCGACGTGACCAATGCCGTGCGCCAGCACAACTTCCTTTCCGCCGCCGGTGAGGTGAAGGGCGAGTACGTGGTTACCAGCATCAACGCCAACACCGAACTCAAGTCCGCCGAGGCTTTCGCGGCGATCCCGCTCAAGACCGCCGGCGACAGCCGCGTGTTGCTGCGGGATGTGGCCAGGGTGGAAATGGGCGCGGAGAACTACGACACCATCAGTTCCTTCGGTGGCACGCCCTCGGTGTACATCGGGATCAAGGCCACGCCGGGAGCGAACCCGCTGGACGTGATCAAGGAAGTGCGCAAGATCATGCCAGAGCTGGAGGCTCAACTGCCCACCAACCTCAAGGCCGAGATTGCCTACGACGCCACGTTGTTCATCCAGGCTTCCATCGACGAGGTGGTGAAAACCCTGTTCGAAGCCGTCCTGATCGTGATCGTCGTGGTGTTCCTGTTCCTTGGTGCCCTGCGTTCGGTGGTCATCCCGGTGGTCACCATCCCGCTGTCGATGATCGGCGTGATGTTCTTCATGCAGTTGATGGGTTACTCGATGAACCTGCTGACGCTGCTGGCCATGGTGCTTGCCATTGGCCTGGTGGTGGACGATGCCATCGTGGTGGTGGAAAACATCCACCGGCACATCGAGGAAGGCAAGAGCCCGTTCGAGGCCGCGATAGAAGGTGCTCGGGAAATCGCCATGCCGGTGGTCTCGATGACCATCACGCTGGCTGCGGTGTATGCGCCGATCGGTCTGCTCGAGGGCCTGACGGGCGCGCTGTTCAAGGAATTTGCGCTGACCCTGGCCGGGGCGGTAGTGATCTCCGGGATCGTCGCCCTGACCCTGTCGCCCATGATGTGCGCCATGCTGTTGCGTCACGACGAGAATCCTTCGGGACTGGCCCATCGACTGGACGTGGTTTTCGAACGCCTGAAAAGCCGGTACCAGCGCATGCTTCACGGCACGCTCAATGCCCGGCCGGTGGTGCTGGTGTTTGCCGTGATCGTACTGCTGCTGATCCCGGTGTTGATCATGTTTACCAAATCCGAACTGGCACCCGACGAAGACCAGGGCATCATCTTCATGATGGCCAACGCCCCGAAGACCACCAACCTGGACTACCTGAACGCCTACACCGATCACTTCATCACGATTTTCAAGGAATTCCCCGAGTACTATTCCTCGTTCCAGATCAACGGCTACAACGGTGTGCAGTCCGGCATCGGCGGTTTCCTGCTCAAGCCCTGGAACGAGCGCAGCCGCACCCAGATGGAGATCCTGCCGGACGTCCAGGCCAAGCTCGAGCAAATCCCTGGCTTGCAGATCTTCGGTTTCAACCTGCCTTCGTTGCCGGGCACCGGCGAAGGCCTGCCATTCGCCTTCGTCATCAACTCGCCGAAGGACTACGCCACGCTGTTGCAAATCGCCGAACGGGTGAAAAAACGCGCCCTGGAATCCGGCAAGTTCGCCTTCATGGACATCGACCTGGCGTTCGACAAGCCCGAGGTGGTGGTCGACATCGATCGCGCCAAAGCGGCCCAGATGGGGGTTTCGATGCAGGATCTGGGCGGCACCCTGGCAACATTGCTGGGTGAGGCCGAGATCAACCGCTTCACTATTGAGGGGCGCAGCTACAAGGTCATTGCCCAGGTGGAACGACCTTTCCGGGACAACCCGGACTGGCTGAACAATTACTACGTGAAAAATACCCAAGGCGAACTGCTGCCGCTGTCGACGCTGATCAAGGTCAGCGACCGGGCGCGACCGCGGCAACTGAACCAGTTCCAGCAGCTCAATGCGGTGACGATTTCAGGCTTTCCCATCGTGAGCATGGGCGAAGCCATCGACACGGTCCGCCAGATCGCCCGGGAGGAGGCACCGGCAGGGTTCGCCTTCGACTACGCTGGTGCTTCGCGGCAATTCGTCCAGGAAGGCAGCGCGCTCTGGGTCACTTTCGGGCTGGCCCTGGCGATCATCTTCCTGGTGTTGGCCGCCCAGTTCGAGAGTTTCCGGGATCCACTGGTGATCCTGGTGACCGTGCCGCTGTCGATATGCGGCGCGTTGATCCCGCTGTTCCTTGGCTGGTCGAGCATGAACATCTATACCCAGGTAGGGCTGGTGACGCTGATTGGCCTGATCAGCAAGCACGGGATCCTGATCGTCGAATTCGCCAACCAGTTGCGCAAGGAACGGGGCCTGACACCAAGGGAAGCCGTGGAACAAGCCGCGTCGATCCGTCTGCGGCCTGTGCTGATGACCACGGCGGCGATGGTGTTCGGCATGGTGCCGCTCATCCTGGCCACTGGTGCCGGCGCGGTCAGCCGTTTTGACATCGGCACGGTGATCGCCACCGGCATGTCGATCGGGACCTTGTTTACGCTGTTCGTATTGCCTTGCGTGTACACACTGCTGGCGAAGCCGGACAAGGCGTGATGGGGCAAAAGTAGGCTTTTTGTGGCGAGGGAGCTTGCTCCCGCTCGGCTGCGAAGCAGGCGCCGTTGAGTATTACCAACCCTGGATCCATGGGACCGCTTCGCGGTCCAGCGGGAGCAAGCTCCCTCGCCACAGGGGTCAGCGGATGGGCAGAGATTTGCGGCCTATGGAAAGCCCAAAAACAAAGGCCTCGCACATGCGAGGCCTTTATCCAGACTTCATCAAACCCAACGCTTTCAACTCTGCGGCCTCATCCCCTGGGAAAGACTGAACATGAACAACAGTAAGTCATCGTCCGGCCGTATCGCCTCACTGGCCTTTGCCACGCGTGGCAAAGGACAGTTTGCATCGCTACTGCTGGCGCTGAGTATCTGCGAGCGTGGCTGTTCCCAGACAGCCACCGCCATAGACGTAACTGCCAGGGCTCCTATCAGGAACAAACCTCTAGCAATTTCTAGTTTCATCGCTATAAACCTTTGATAGCGCTGCCAAACGCCGCCTCATAAAAATAGACGAGTTTTTCCCAGTCAGCGTCGCTGAACGACGAATGGCGCCGCAACTGCTTCATGTCGTGGGAAGCCGCGCTATAAGCCGTCAAACGCTGCCGACACTTCTCGAAATCCAGCAAGGCGATTTCGCCCTTGGCCGCCTCTCCTTCGCCGGTCACTCGCACAAAGACATGCTTGATGTAGATGCAGCCGTGCTGCCAACGGCCTTTATGCATCCGAGCCAGGGTCTCGGCCAGTGTCTGTAGAATCTGCTCATGCACTGCTTCGCCGTGGCGCTCGCGCCCACCCCCGGCATACCAGTGCTGAATCTCTTCAAAGCCTTCCAATGCCTTGGTCACCAGCAAGGCACGCCATTTGTGGACCGGGTCCCGCTGGGCGCCGCAAAAAACCAGCTGGGGTACACGCACATTGAGTCGCGTCAGTGCCAGCAACGCATCCTGCTCGCGCAGCACGGTTGGCCGGCCGAACGGGTGCAGCCAGCTACGATAGATATGTCCAGTCTGACGCTTGGCATAAAGCAGCTCACCGTCCTTTCCCTTGATCCGCTGCACACCGCTTTCACCGCCGCGACGCACATTGGGCTCTTCCACCCACTCCCCCTGTTGGCTCCAGAAATGTTCGAAGTCATTGGGAGGAGCCATCGATGAATCTACTGCCTGCGCAACCATGCTGTTACCTCTTGCGTAATACATAAACTCGCCACATGGCATAGAGCGGTAGAAAATCCAGTCGTTCCTGAATACGGAACCCGGCCTGCCGAAACTCTTCCTCTACCGTAGCGGCCGGTAACACAAATCGATTCTGGTAGTCTTTTTTCCCACGTATACGTTCCTGACGCTTGCGTTTCCAGGCCTTGAAATTGCCATCGACCCACAAGGAAACGATCACACTGTCGCGGCTGACCCGCTCGAATTCCTTCAGGATCGCCAGTCGATGCGCGGATTCACCGATATGGTGCAGCAAGCGCATGCAAAAAATGCTGTCGACGGCGTTATCCGGCAGTGCAATCTGGAACGCGGATGTGTGCAAGGGTTGTACCCGTTTCACGACATCCGTCGGTTGAGACGTCATTGCGGTCTTGAGCATGGCCTCGGAATTGTCCGCACCGATGATCGCTCGGTTGGGCTTCTCGGCCAGCAACGACCAGAAACGTCCGGCTCCGCACGGCAGGTCCAGCACCAGGCCAGGGTCACCGGCGATCGCCAACGCCCTTCGGGCAAGTTGTTGATCGCGTAGATTGGAAAGACGCCGACTCAGACCGCTGCGATGCTTGTGGAAGTATTTCTGGGCGTGCTGCTCGTTGTATTTCTCGGAAAAGTCGAGCTTGATGGGTTTGGACATTGGAGGGGCTCCATGACTGATCAGCCCAACCTTATGAATCCCTTTGTCATGGCTTTGTGAAAAAATCGTCACACAACCTGTTGAATCATTTCAAGATCTTTCGATTCCGAGCACCTATTGTTGCGGCTCAAGCTCCACCTCAAAGCGGCAACCGTTGGGCTCCATGGTGCTGAGACTCACCACCCAGCCCTGGTTCTCGCAGATTCGCTGCACCAGTGACAAGCCCAGTCCCAGCCCCTCGCCGCGCTTTTCGTTGCCCCGCACGAACGGCTCGAACATGGCCTCGCGCTTTTCCTCGGGGATACCCACCCCACTGTCCTCGACCACGAATCCGGTGGCGGTCAGCGAAAGGCGGATGAATCCCTGATCGGTATAGTGCAAGGCGTTGCGCAGCAGGTTGCCCATCACCGCAGTCAGGAACGTAGCGTTATACAGGGTACCGACCGGTTGGCCATGTTCGAAGATCAGCGTCAGGCCTTTGGATTCGATCTGCCCGCGCCACACCCCGAGGAGATTTTCCGCCACTTGCTCAAGCGTCGCTCTAGGCGACATGCCGTTGTCTTCGCGCTGGGCCCTGGCGAGCATCAGGAAGGTCTGCACCAGCTCGCGCATTTCTTCATTGGCCCGGTTGATGCGCTCGACCTGGGTACGCCCGCGCTGATCCAACGCCGGGTTTTCCAGCAACAACTCGCAGGACGTGGCAAGGACCATCAGCGGGGTGCGCAACTCATGGCTCACGTCACTGGTGAACAACCGTTCGCGGGTCAGCGCCTGGCGCAACCGACCCAAGGTGGCGTCGAATGCCACGGCCAGTTCGCCTACTTCATCGGCGGCATAATCCGGGGCCAGCGGCGGCGCCAGGCCAAGTAGTTGGTCACGGTGACGCACCTGGCGGGCCAAGCGCACGACCGGCGCCATGACCCGACGAGCCAGGACCCACCCCAGGAACACCGCCAGCGCAAGGCTCAGAACAAAACCTACCAGCACCACGGCGAACAGCACCCGCTCGCGCTCTTCGAAGTCACTCTGGTCTTGCAACAGCACGTAATGCCGGCCATCAACGATCTCGACCATGGCGTGATACGACAGCTGCTCGCGAAATACCTCGTGGAACCCACGCTCCAGATGTCGCAGGTCCTTGGGCAATTCGAAGTCACCCGGACCGCCGCTGAAGTAAAACAGTTGGTCGGGCTCCGGCCGATGATTCCAGTCGGAGACGTTGTCCATCAACAGCAGGCGCTGCAAATCGCCACCGAGGCCGGCGGAAATCAGTTTTTCTTCCACCAGGTGAACCGTCGCCACGATCCCCATCGCGAAGGCTCCGGCCACCAACGCGCTCATCAGCGCAAAGGCGATGATGATCCGTTGAGCAAGACTCTGCTTAAACTCCATCCCGACCCTCGGCCAAGCGATAACCGACACCGTGCACGGTGTGCAGCAGCGGTTTGTCGAACGGTTTATCGATTACCTGGCGCAGTTGGTGAACGTGACTGCGCAAACTGTCGCTGTCGGGGCAATCATCGCCCCACAACGCTTCTTCGAGGATTTCCCGACGCAGCACGTGCGGGCTTTTCTGCATCAGCACTGCCAGCAACTTCAGGCCGACCGGGTTGAGCTTGAGTAACTTGCCATCCCGGGTCACTTCCAGGGTATCGAGGTCATAGCTCAGGTCTCCGACCTGCAAGGCACGTCGACCGCCGCCCTGAGCGCGACGCATGACGGCTTCGATCCGCGCTGCCAGTTCCGACAGGGCAAACGGCTTGATCAGGTAATCATCGGCACCGGACTTGAAGCCTTGCAGACGGTCATCCAACTGGTCGCGGGCGGTGAGCATGATCACCGGCGTGTCGCGCCGCGCGTCCTCACGCAGGCGCTTGCACAAGGTGTAGCCGTCGATGCCCGGCAGCATGATATCGAGCACGATCAAGTCGTAGTGTTCGGTCGCTGCCAAATGCAACCCCGACAAACCGTCCTGGGCGCAATCGACGGTGTAACCCTTGAGCCCCAGGTAATCGGCCAGGTTAGCCAGGATGTCGCGGTTGTCTTCGACCAATAGAATTCGCATGGGCATCTCCTGCGTACACGGTTAACGGCTGTCGTGGCCCGCGCAGCTTACGGCCAAGTGTGGCTTACGGCTAGGATTGTATCTGCTGGTGTCACGGTAAGGGGCGGCAAGGAGCACGCAGAGGGTTCTTCAGCGGTGATTGACGACT
Organism: Pseudomonas sp. SMV71; assembly: GCF_052042015.1. Classification (NCBI taxonomy): domain Bacteria; kingdom Pseudomonadati; phylum Pseudomonadota; class Gammaproteobacteria; order Pseudomonadales; family Pseudomonadaceae; genus Pseudomonas; species Pseudomonas sp. SMV71. Next base: position 191,670 of record NZ_JBKGGU010000009.1, read on the forward strand.
TTTTCACCCAACATTCACGCCACCCCAACGCCCCGCAGGCCAGACTGGGCGCCCAATGCGCAGCTCTCGAAGACTCCTACCTCCGAAGACTCCTACCTCCGAAGACTCCTACTAAAGGTACGTTCATGATTTCAACCGTCATTCGCCCCGTCTCCAGGCCGTTCAACTTCAGGCTGGCCCTGGGCCTGCCGCTCCTGGTCGGGATCATTCTGGTACTGCTGGAACTGACGACACTGGACATGGACCTGGCTCGACTGTTTTACGAGCCGGCCGCCGGCGATTTCATCGGGCGCCACAGTTACTTCCTGGAAAATATCCTTCATGACCGGGCGAAACAGGTGGTCATCGCCTTCTCGGTGCTGGCGATCGTTGGGTTCATCGGCGCGTTTTTCGTCGACCGGCTCAAACCGTTCAAGCGGGAACTAGGCTGCCTGGTGCTGTCCCTCGCGTTGGCGACTTCGTTCGTCACACCGATGAAAGCCGTCACCGCTGTGCAATGCCCCTGGAGCCTGAAAGAGTTTGGCGGCAAGGAAACCTACAGCGAGCTGCTGAGCGCGCGTCCCGTCACCGACAAGCCCGGACGCTGCTGGCCGGGTGGTCATGCGGCCACCGGGTTCACGTTGTTTGCGCTGTTCTTTGTATTACGTGACCGCCGCCCGCGGCTGGCCCGCCAGGCCTTCGTATTCGCCTTCACCCTGGGAACGGTATTCTCCCTGGGCCGGATGATGCAGGGAGCGCACTTCTTCTCCCACAACGTCTGGACGGCAGTGTTCTGCTGGTTGATTTGCCTGGGGTGTTACTACTTTATCCTGTACCGGCCCGCCGTCATGGCGGATCGTGCAACCCTGCCCGACCCTGCCCGGGCCTGAGGACATCAGGGGTGGACGAGCCAGCGATAAAGATATTGAGGCCGATGGCCCTTCGCGAGCAGGCTCGCTCCCACAGTTGATCTGCAGTGGTCACCGGATTTGCGCCCGCCACGGTCCCCAGTGGGAGCGAGCCTGCTCGCGATGGCGGTGGGTCAGTCAATGAAGAGGCTGGATGTGATGGCCTCTTCGCGGGCAAGCCCGCTCCCACAGTTGATCTGTAGTGGTCACTGAATTTGCGCCCACCAAGGTCCCCAGTGGGAGCGAGCCTGCTCGCGATGGCGGTGGGTCAGTCAATGAAGAGGCCGGATGTGATGGCCTCTTCGCGGGCAAGCCCGCCCCCACAGTTGATCTGCAGTGGCCGCCGGATTTGCGCCCGCCACGGTCCCCAGTGGGAGTGAGCCTGCTCGCGATGGCGGTGGGTCAGTCAATGAAGAGGCTAGATGTAATGGCCTCTTCGCGGGCAAGCCCGCTCCCACAGTTGATCTGCAGGGGCCGCCGGATTTGCGCCCACCACGGTCCCCTGTGGGAGCGAGCCTGCTCGCGATGGCGGTGGGTCAGTCAATGAAGAGGCCGGATGTGATGGCCTCTTCGCGGGCCAGCCCGCTCCCACAGTTGATCTGCAGTGGCCGCCGGATTTGCGCCCACCACGGTCCTCTGTGGAAGCGAGCCTGCTCGCGATGGCGGTGGGTCAGTCATGAAGAGGCTGGATGTAATGGCCTCTTCACGGGCAAGCCCAGCTCCCACACGGGGCGAAGCCAATAAAAAACCCCGCCTGCTTTCGCAGGCGGGGTTTTTTATTACAAGGGTGAGGCTGGCTTACATCATGCCGCCCATGCCACCCATGCCGCCCATGTCTGGCATACCGCCGCCAGCTGCACCTTCTTTCTTCGGTGCATCGGCTACGGCGGCTTCGGTGGTCAGGATCAGACCGCCGATGGAAGCCGCTGCTTGCAGGGCCGAACGGGTAACCTTGGTTGGGTCCAGGATGCCCATTTCGATCATGTCGCCGTACTCGCCGGTCGCGGCGTTGTAGCCGAAGCTGCCTTGGCCGTTCTTGACCTTGTCGACCACTACGCTTGGCTCGTCGCCGGAGTTGGCAACGATCTGACGCAGAGGCGCTTCAACAGCGCGACGCAGCACAGCGATACCAACGTCCTGATCGGCGTTGTCGCCCTTGAGTTGGGTCAGGGCTTCCAGAGCACGGATCAGCGCCACGCCACCGCCAGGTACCACGCCTTCTTCGACGGCTGCGCGGGTAGCGTGCAGGGCGTCTTCAACGCGGGCTTTCTTCTCTTTCATTTCAACTTCGGAACCGGCGCCAACCTTGATCACCGCAACGCCGCCGGACAGCTTGGCCAGACGCTCTTGCAGTTTTTCACGGTCGTAGTCCGAGGAAGTCTCGGCAACCTGGGCACGGATCTGGCTGATACGCGCTTCAATATCGCCTTGAACGCCAGCACCGTCGACGATGATGGTGTTTTCCTTGGACAGGGTGACGCGCTTGGCGTTACCCAGGTGCTCCAGGGTGGTGCTTTCCAGGCTCAGGCCGATCTCTTCAGAGATCACGGTACCGCCGGTCAGAACGGCGATGTCCTGCAGCATGGCCTTGCGACGGTCGCCGAAGCCTGGCGCCTTGACGGCTGCAACTTTGACGATGCCGCGCATGTTGTTTACGACCAGAGTCGCCAGGGCTTCGCCTTCGACGTCTTCAGCCACGATCAGCAGTGGGCGGCCGGCTTTGGCAACGGCTTCCAGCACTGGCAGCATTTCACGGATGTTGGAGATCTTCTTGTCGACCAGCAGGATCAGCGGGCTTTCCAGCTCGGCAACCATGGTGTCCGGCTTGTTGACGAAGTACGGAGACAGGTAGCCACGGTCGAACTGCATGCCTTCTACAACCGACAGTTCGTTTTCCAGGCCCGAGCCTTCTTCAACGGTGATCACGCCTTCTTTACCGACTTTTTCCATGGCTTCGGCAATGATGTCGCCGATGGAGTTGTCGGAGTTGGCGGAGATGGTACCTACCTGGGCGATGGCCTTGGAGTCAGCGCACGGCTTGGACAGGCCCTTCAGCTCTTTGACGATCGCGATGGTCGCTTTGTCGATACCACGCTTGAGGTCCATCGGGTTCATGCCGGCAGCGACGGCTTTCAGGCCTTCGTTGACGATCGATTGAGCCAGGACGGTGGCGGTGGTGGTGCCGTCGCCGGCGTCATCGTTGGCACGGGAGGCAACGTCTTTGACCAGCTGCGCGCCCATGTTTTCGAAACGGTCTTCCAGCTCGATTTCCTTGGCTACGGAAACGCCGTCCTTGGTGATGGTCGGAGCGCCGAAGCTCTTCTCGATGATCACGTTACGGCCTTTCGGGCCCAGGGTCGCTTTTACTGCATCAGCCAGGACGTTGACACCGGTGAGCATTTTCTTGCGGGCGGAATCGCCGAATTTAACTTCTTTAGCAGCCATGATCGATATTCCTTAAATACTGTGTAGTAGCGGGAAACTGAGCGGGGAATCAGCCTTCGATAACGGCGAGGATTTCGTTCTCGCTCATTACCAGCAAGTCTTCGCCGTCGACTTTCACGGTGTTGCTGCCGGAGTAAGGGCCGAACACGACCTTGTCACCCACTTTCACGGCCAGCGCACGTACTTCACCGTTGTCCAGCACACGGCCGGTACCTACAGCGAGAACTTCACCGTGGTTGGCTTTCTCGGCAGCCGAACCTGGCAGGACGATACCGCCAGCGGTTTTCTTCTCTTCTTCGCTGCGACGGATAACGACGCGGTCATGCAGAGGACGAAGCTTCATTGTCGATCTCTCCTAATTTTGGTTTTCATCGGCCGGTGTAGTCCCGGCGGGTTTAACAAAGCCGGCAAAGCCGGGTGCGGTTCGTCAGTCGAACCGCGGAAGTCTGTCCGGTGTTGCCACCGGAAACCTTGCGGTGACCGATACATAGGGGCACACAAGCCGATTACAAGGGCGGGGCATAAAAAAATTTTGCCCGGAGCGAAACGAACACGGCACCCGAAGGTGCCGTGCGAATGGATTATTTGGAGTCGCGGTGCTCGAACTCGCCTTCGATCACATTGGGCTCACGGCCCACGGGTTCACGCGGGGCCGGGCCGCCACGGGGCTGGAGGTCATCGGCGAAGGCGCGCTGGCGCATCGCCTGTTCTTCGGCGCGTTGACGCATCTTGTCGGCAAGCAGCCGGCGGGTGAACGGCATCAGCAGGACCAGCCCCAGCACATCGCTGATAAAACCTGGCAGGATCAACAGGCCGCCACCCAAGGCCAGCATCAGGCCTTCGAGCATGGTCTGGGCAGGCAGCTCGCCACGGCTCAGGCTTTCACGAGCCCGCAATGCCGTGGCGAGGCCGGCGATGCGCAGCACGAACACGCCGAGCATCGAGCCGAGGATGACCAGCAGCAGCGCCGGGAAAAACCCGATCGCACCGCTGACCTTCACGAATACGAACAGCTCCAACACCGGGAACAGCAGAAAGAGCAACAAAAAAGGGCGCATCAAATGGTTCCTCAACGCAAGAATGCCTTGCTATGAAACCTTAAATGACGTCGTCCTTTCGTGAATTCAAGCATCAACCTCGGCATTTTTTGGCCAATGTTCAGCGTGGGCCAGATAAACCAAGGCTTCGCGCACTTGTGTCGGCGTGTTGCAAGGGGCCTGGAACGGCAGCCAATGCAAGCCCTGGCCAATGCGCAAGTGCATGCCTTCGCTGTCAATACCGACCATCTGCGCCGGCTCGGTCGCGGGCAGTTCGGCCAGCGCGACGTAATGGGCGATGGCCTTGGCGTGGTCAGCATTCATGTGTTCGATCATGCTCGCCTCGGCCTTACCGGCAAACGGGTTTGCCAGCGTGATCTGGTCGATCCAGTGGATGGCACCGAAGCCGCCGATGTAGCGATGGCGGACTGGTTCGAGCACCCAGAAATCGAAATCATGGGCCTTGTGATAGTTCTGCGATTCCGGGAAATAGCGATAGTAGCGCTCGGCGGCGGCCTCGATGCTGTCGCCGTCCTCCAGCTTGCGGGCCTCGGCCAGGTACGTCAGGCGGCCAACGGCCTGCACATCCTCTGCGCCCCGCTCGCCTACCAGCATCGAGCACTTGGGGTCTTTCTGCAGGTTATGGGTGTGCTGGGCGATGCGGCTGATCAATATCAGCGGCCGACCCTGCGGGTCCAGGCAATACGGCACTACGGAGCCGAACGGAAAACCGGGCATGGATTTGGAATGCGTGGAAAGCATTCCACGGTATTCCTTGAGCAGCAATTCTCGTGCATGCTTGGCAGGGTCAACGTTCAATTTATGACTCCTTTGATGAATGACGTCTCAAAAATGCTCGAACAGGCGAACTACGTCCCAATCAGCTGCCGGAACCTTGCTGGTGGCGACCGGGCTACGCTGTAGCAGAAACGAGAGCCCTTCACAAAAGGACATCCTTCACCGCACCGCCACCGGGACATGAATATGCAACTCACCGACAAAGTAATCATTATCACCGGCGGTTGCCAGGGTCTGGGCCGCTCCATGGCCGAGTATCTGGCGGGCAGAGGCGCAAAACTCGCCCTGGTTGACCTCAACCAGGAAAAACTCGACCAGGCGGTCGCCGCTTGCACGGCCAAGGGCGTCCACGCGCGTGCCTACCTGTGCAACGTTGCCAACGAAGAGCAGGTCATTGATATGGTCGCCCGGGTGGCCGAGGACTTCGGTGCGATCCATGGGCTGATCAACAACGCCGGGATCCTGCGTGACGGCCTGCTGCTCAAGGTCAAGGACGGCGAAATGAGCAAGATGAGCCTGGCCCAATGGCAGGCGGTGATCGACGTCAACCTCACCGGCGTATTCCTCTGCACCCGTGAGGTGGCGGCGAAAATGGTCGAGCTGAAGAACAGCGGCGCCATCATCAATATCTCCTCGATCTCCCGCGCCGGCAATGTCGGCCAGACCAACTACTCGGCGGCCAAGGCCGGCGTGGCCGCGGCCACCGTAACCTGGGCCAAGGAGCTGGCGCGCTATGGCATCCGGGTCGCCGGCATTGCACCCGGGTTCATCGAAACGGAAATGACGTTGGGGATGAAACCCGAAGCGCTGGAGAAAATGACCTCGGGGATACCGCTCAAGCGCATGGGCAAACCCGAGGAGATTGCCCATTCGGCGGCGTATATCTTCGAAAACGATTACTACACCGGCCGGATTCTGGAGATGGATGGCGGGTTGCGGATCTAGAACCCTGCATACATAAACTTGTGGGAGCGAGCCTGCTCGCGATAGCGGTGTGTCAGCCACTTCGAGGCTGACTGACCCGACGCTATCGCGAGCAGGCTCGCTCCCACAGGGGTCACCGTTGAGCTTTCTAATCGTCGCTAATGGTGATGTTGGGCATCGCCGGCGCGGCGGCTTCCTGCAACACGATCCGTGCGCCGACGTGGCGGGCCAGTTCCTGGTAGACCATGGCGATCTGGCTGTCGGGTTCGGAAATCACCGTTGGCTTGCCGCCGTCGGCCTGTTCGCGGATCAACATCGACAGCGGCAGCGACGCCAGCAGTTCGACACCGTATTGGGTCGCCAGTTTTTCCCCGCCGCCTTCACCGAACAGATGCTCGGCATGCCCACAGTTCGAGCAGATGTGCACAGCCATGTTTTCCACCACACCCAGCACCGGGATGTTTACCTTGCGGAACATCTCGACGCCCTTGCGTGCGTCCAGCAGGGCCAGGTCTTGCGGTGTCGTGACAATCACCGCGCCGGCCACCGGGACTTTCTGTGCCAGGGTCAACTGGATATCGCCAGTGCCCGGCGGCATGTCGATCACCAGGTAATCGAGGTCGCTCCAGGCAGTCTGCGTCACTAGTTGCAGCAAGGCACCGGAGACCATTGGCCCACGCCAGACCATCGGCGTGTTGTCATCGGTCAGGAACGCCATGGACATGACTTCCACGCCGTGGGACTGGAGCGGCACGAACCACTTCTGGTCCTTGACCTGCGGCCGGGTGCCCTCGGCAATGCCGAACATGATGCCTTGGCTGGGCCCGTAGATGTCGGCGTCGAGGATCCCGACCTTCGCTCCCTCGCGGGCCAGGGCCAGCGCGAGGTTGGCGGCCGTCGTGGACTTGCCCACTCCGCCCTTGCCCGAGGCCACGGCGATGACGTTCTTGACGTTCGCCAGGCCCGGCACCTGCGCCTGGGCCTTGTGAGCGGCGATCACAGTGCTGATCTCGACTTTGGCGGCCGTCACGCCGTCCAGGGACTCGATCGCCAGTTGCAGCATCTGCGCCCAGCCGCTCTTGAACAGTCCGGCGGCATAGCCGATTTCCAGCTGGACGCTGACGCGGTCGCCCTGGATGTCGATGGCGCGCACGCATCCGGCGCTGACCGGATCCTGGTTCAGGTAGGGGTCGGTGTACTGGCGAAGGACGGCTTCCACCGCTGCGCGATTGACGGCGCTCATGGGCAACTCCGATAGCAAGACTGGAAAAACAAGGTCGCTATCCTACGCCGCGCATGCCTTTGTGGCGAGGGAGCTTGCTCCCGCTCGGCTGCGAAGCAGTCGCCATCAGGCAGTAAAGGAAATCAGGGATTGACTGTTTGGGGCGGCTTGGCCACCCAGCGGGAGCAGCTCCCTCGCCACAGAAGCCCTGCCAGCATTCGGAAACAGGCTCACAGGGTGAAAAAAAGCCGCCGGCGCTTTATAGTGGCCGACCTCCGTTTCATCAAGTAGCCGAGCCCCATGTCCGAGCCACGCAAGATCCTCGTCACCAGCGCCCTGCCCTATGCCAATGGTTCGATTCACCTCGGCCATATGCTGGAATACATCCAGACCGATATGTGGACGCGCTTCCAGAAACATCGCGGCAACCAGTGCATCTATGTCTGCGCCGACGACGCCCACGGTTCGGCCATCATGCTGCGCGCGGAAAAAGAAGGCATCACCCCGGAACAACTGATCGCCAACGTCCAGGCCGAACACAGCGCCGACTTTGCCGACTTCCTGGTGGACTTCGACAACTTCCACTCCACTCACGCCGAAGAAAACCGTGAGCTGTCGAGCCAGATCTACCTGAAGCTGCGTGATGCCGGGCATATCGCTACCCGTTCGATCACCCAGTATTTCGACCCGGAAAAGAAGATGTTCCTGGCCGACCGCTTCATCAAGGGCACCTGTCCGAAGTGCGGGACCGAGGACCAGTACGGCGACAACTGCGAAAAGTGCGGCGCCACCTACGCCCCCACCGACCTGAAAGACCCGAAATCGGCGATTTCCGGGGCGACCCCGGTGCTCAAGGACTCCCAGCACTTCTTCTTCAAGCTGCCGGATTTCCAGCAGATGCTGCAAACCTGGACCCGCAGCGGCACATTGCACGACGCCGTGGCCAACAAGCTCGCCGAATGGCTCGATTCCGGCCTGCAAGAGTGGGACATTTCCCGCGATGCGCCGTACTTCGGCTTCGAGATTCCTGGCGAACCCGGCAAGTATTTCTACGTGTGGCTGGATGCGCCGATAGGCTACATGGCCAGCTTCAAGAACCTTTGCAACCGCACGCCGGAGCTGGACTTCGACGCGTTCTGGGGCAAGGACTCCACCGCCGAGATCTATCACTTCATCGGCAAGGACATCGTCAACTTCCACGCGCTGTTCTGGCCCGCCATGCTCGAAGGCGCCGGCTTCCGCAAGCCGACCGGCATCAACGTCCATGGCTACCTGACGGTCAATGGCCAGAAGATGTCCAAGTCCCGTGGCACCTTCATCAAGGCCCGGACGTACCTGGACCATCTGTCGCCGGAATACCTGCGCTACTACTACGCGGCCAAGCTCGGCCGTGGCGTCGATGACCTGGACCTGAACCTCGAGGACTTCGTGCAGAAGGTCAATTCCGACCTGGTGGGCAAGGTCGTCAACATCGCCAGCCGCTGCGCCGGCTTCATCCACAAGGGCAACGCCGGCGTGCTGGTGGCCGGCAATGCCGCCCCTGAACTGACAGAGGCGTTCCTGGCTGCGGCCCCGAGCATCGCCGAAGCCTATGAAGGCCGCGACTTTGCCCGTGCCATGCGCGAGATCATGGCCCTGGCCGACCGCGCCAACGCCTGGATTGCCGACAAGGCGCCCTGGTCGCTGAACAAACAGGAAGGCAAGCAGGATGAAGTCCAGGCGATTTGTGCCCTGGGCGTGAACCTGTTCCGCCAACTGGTGATTTTCCTCAAACCGGTGCTGCCGCTGCTGGCCGCCGACGCCGAGGCGTTCCTCAACGTCGCGCCGCTGACCTGGAACGATCACCAGACGCTGCTGAGCAACCATCAACTGAACGAGTTCAAACCGTTGATGACCCGCATCGACGCAGCCAAGGTCCAGGCCATGATCGACGCGTCCAAGGAAGACCTGGCCGCCAGCCAGACCGACACCGGCGCTACCACCGGCAACGGTGAGCTGGTCAAGGATCCGCTCTCTCCGCAAATCGACTTCGACGCCTTTGCCGCCATTGACCTGCGCGTGGCGCTGATCGTCAAGGCCGAGGCCGTCGAGGGCGCCGACAAGCTGCTGCGTCTGACCCTGGACATCGGCGATGAGCGACGCAACGTGTTCTCCGGCATCAAGAGCGCCTATCCAGACCCGTCCAAGCTCGATGGCCGCCTGACCATGATGATCGCCAACCTCAAGCCACGGAAAATGAAGTTCGGCATATCCGAAGGCATGGTGATGGCGGCAGGCCCCGGTGGCGAGGAGATCTACCTGCTGAGCCCCGACAGCGGCGCCAGGCCGGGTCAGCGGATCAAGTAACGCGACTCGCGCTGCACCGATCCCACAGTCGCCTCGGCGGCTGTGGGATTTTCATATCTGGCCCACGGTTCTCACGTGCCGGATAATGCCTAATCTTGTAACAGGCCATTTACCAGCCACACGCCATGACCGAAATCCTCCTGACAGTGTTCAGCGCAGCCCTGATCAACAACCTGGTGTTGCACTGGCCGCTGGGCGTCGATCCGCTGCTGGCATCCAGGGGACGCGGACAAATCCACGCCCTGGGCGTGGCGACAACCGGCCTGATGCTGACTGTCGGCACCCTGGGTTACCTGATCGATCATTGGCTCCTGGCTCCGCTGGACCTCACGTCCCTACGCCTGCTGGCTTGGCTGCCCTTGAGCGTGCTGCTGATCGGCCCGCTGCTGCGCCTGCTGGCCCGGTGGCTGCCGGGGTTGCCGTTCGATGGGTTGTGGCCGCTATTGCTGGGAAACGCAGGGATACTGGGCGTCGCGCTGCTCAGCAGTTACGATGACCAGGGCCTGGGCCACACCCTGGCGCTGAGCCTGGGGGGCGGACTGGGTTTCTGGCTGGTTTCGAGCCTGTTCGATGACCTGCGCCAACGCACGTTCAATAACGACATCCCCCTACCCTTTCAGGGCCTGCCGATTCAACTGATCAGCGCTGGCCTGATGGCCGTGGCATTTCTGGGTTTACGCGGGCTGGTCAAAACATGAGTCTGATTCAACGTATTGATGCCCTGCTGCCGCAGACACAATGTGGCAAGTGCGGCCATCCGGGGTGCAAGCCCTACGCCGAAGGCATTGCCCAAGGCGAGCCAATCAACAAATGTCCGCCCGGTGGACGCGAGACCATCGAGGCCCTGGCTAGCCTGATGAAGGTGCCGGTGCTGGAACTGGACACCAGCCGCGGCTCAGCCCCGGCGCAGATCGCCTTCATCCGCGAGGCGGAGTGCATCGGCTGCACCAAGTGCATCCAGGCCTGCCCGGTGGACGCGATTGTCGGCGCGGCCAAGCTGATGCACACCGTGCTGATCGATGAATGCACCGGCTGCGACCTTTGCGTGGCGCCCTGCCCGGTCGATTGCATTGAAATGCGCCCATTGCCAACGGCGACGGTGGTGCCGATTGTTGGCGGCCTGGCCGCCAGCGCCGAGCAGCATCAGGCGCGTGCGGCCAAGCGCGACCATGCCCGTTGGCGCTTCGAACAACGCAACGCACGGCTGCGTCGCGAAGAGGAGCAGCGTCAAGCCGAACGCCTGGCCCGCGTCCAGCGCGCCGCCCAGCCGCAAGCGCAAACGCTTGACCCGATACAGGCCGCACTGGAGCGCGTTCGTGCGCAAAAGGCCGCCACCGCCGATGCAGCCTTGAAAAAAGCCAAGGTCGACCTGGCGATGAGCCGGGCGCAACTGAACAAATCCTTGAAAGCCTTCGGCCATCCTCCAACCTTTGAGCAGCAGTCGCAGCTGATCGTGCTGCAACGCCAGTACGAAGCAGCGGAACAGGCATTGGCGCAGTTGGAAAGCACCGCGCAACCGGCCCCGACGCCCAAGCCTGCATCTACGCAAGGCGCCGAACTGAAACGGGCGAAGATTCAATTGGCGATGCGCCGCGCCGAGCTGAGCAAGGCCCGGAGCGCAGCTGTAGCGCAGGAACATTTGCAGGCTCTGGAGCAAGCGGTGAAAGACGCCGAACGCCTGGTGGACGAGCATGCCGCTCCCTGAACCCGTGGACGAGCGACTGCGTCAGGCGATGAACCGCGTGCTACTGGCGACGCTCCCCGGCGTGCTGGCCTCGCTGTGGTTTTACGGTTGGGGCGTGGCGCTCAATCTGCTGCTATGTAGCGTCACGGCGCTGACGGTAGAGGCACTGGTGTCGCGCTTGCGCGGTCGGCCCTTGTTCCCCGGCCTGAACGACGGCAGTGCGTGGGTCAGCGCCACACTGCTGGCCCTGGCGCTGCCCGCATACTGCCCGTGGTGGCTGAGCGTCACGGCCACCGCCAGCGCCCTGTTGTTCGGCAAACATCTTTGGGGCGGTGTCGGCACCAACCCGTTCAACCCGGCCATGCTCGGCTACGCCTTGGTGCTGGTGGCGTTTCCTGCGCAGATGAGCCAATGGCCGCCCGCCCATGGCATGGGCTTGGTGGAGGGTATGCAACAGGTGCTCGGCGATCATCTGGCCCCCGACGCCTGGGCCGGGGCGACTGCGCTGGACAGCCTGCGAACCGACACTAGCCTGACCATCGACGAATTGTTCGCCCAGCATCCGGCGTTCGGGCGTTTCGGCGGCCGAGGCATCGAATGGATCAATCTGGCGTTTCTGCTCGGTGGCCTGTTTCTGCTGCAACAACGGGTATTCACCTGGCACGCACCGGTGGGAATGCTGGCCAGCCTGCTCGTTGTCAGCCTGCTGTGCTGGAACGGCTCGGGTTCCGACTCCCATGGCTCGCCGCTGTTTCATCTGTTCACGGGCGCCACCATGCTCGGCGCATTTTTCATCGTCACTGAACCGATCTCCGGCGCCAGATTGCCACTGGCTCGCCTGTTGTTTGGCGTCGGCGTGGGGCTGTTGGTCTACCTGATACGCACCTGGGGTGGCTACCCCGACGGCGTGGCGTTTGCAGTGTTGTTGATGAACCTCGGTGTGCCAGCGCTGGAGCGGCTGGCCGAGGCGCGGCAAGGGCGACAGCCGGCATGAAGAATCCCGTAGGCGTGGCAATTCTGATGCTATTGGTTGGCCTGGGGATCGGGAGCACTTACCTCACGCACCTCGGCACCGCCGGCCGCATCGAGGCCCAGCGCCAAGCTATCGCGGACAAGACCCTGCTTGAAGTGCTACCGGCTGAGCGCTATGACAATCAGCCGTTGGCGCAATCGGTCCTGGCGGCACCAGTGGTCCTGGTTCATAGCACCCTGCTGGATGGTTACCTCGCGACTCGCAACAACCTGCCCAGTGCGGTGCTGCTGCGCAGCGAGACGCTGGGCTATGAAGGGCGCATTGAATTGCTGGTCGCCATTGACCTGCAGGGACGGTTGCTCGGGGTGAAAACCCTGCGCCAGACAGAAACCGCCGGGCTGGGCGCAGCGATTGCCGGCTGGCCGAACGCCTGGTTGCAAACCTTCACCGGTCACTCGCGCAAGGCGCCTGGCGACAGCGGCTGGGCCCTGAAAAAAGACCAGGGGCAGTTCGATCAACTGGCAGGCGCGACGGTGACCTCAAGGGCCGTCCTGCAAGCTGTGCACGATGCGCTACGTTACTTTGACGAACATAAGACCCGACTGACCGCAGGGGCGACGGATGAATAGGGTATCGTGGCCGACCCGTGGCCTGCTGGTCGTCGCGCTGGTCGGCGCAAGCGATTCGCTGGCCGGCGCGTTGGGGTTGTGGTTGGCCTGGGCCTTGGTCATCCTCGGTCATGGCCTTGCGATGAGGCTTGTTCGGCCCCGTCTGACCACCGGCCAATGTCTGCTCGCCAGCGTTGTGGTGGCTGCCACCCTTAGCGCTTGCACGGGCCTGGCCGTGCAGGCCTGGGCGCTGGAGCTGTATCGGTCGCCTGACGTTTATATGGGCTGGATAGCCCTGAGCTGTGTGGCACTGGAACAACAAGGGTTCTTTGTTGAATCCCGTTGGCCTGGACAACTCAGGCTGGCCGGTCTGTTTGGCCTGTCGCTGCTCGGTCTAGGCGCCTTGCGCGAGTTGATCGCAGACGGCCTGGCGCTGACCCTGCTCGCTCCCGCAGGTTTTATCCTGCTTGGCCTGCTGCTGGCGGCCTGGCAAGCCTGGACTATCGCCCACCCCTCTTCATCCACCGAGGAAACGCCGCGCTCATGAACGCTGCAAAACGCCTGGAAATATTTCGTCGCTTCCACGAGGACAACCCGGAACCGAAAACCGAACTGGCCTACTCCTCACCGTTCGAGCTGCTGATAGCCGTGATTCTGTCGGCGCAGTCCACTGACGTCGGCGTCAACAAGGCCACGGCCAAGCTGTTCCCGGTGGCCAATACGCCGGAGGCGATCTACGCCCTGGGCGTGGAGGGCCTTTCCGAGTACATCAAGACCATCGGGCTGTTCAACAGCAAGGCCAAGAACGTCATCGAAACCTGTCGACTGCTGATCGAGCGCCACGGCGCAGAGGTCCCGCAGACCCGCGAAGCGCTGGAAGCGTTACCGGGTGTCGGGCGCAAAACGGCTAACGTCGTGCTCAATACCGCGTTCCGGCAGTTGACCATGGCGGTCGACACCCACATTTTCCGCGTCAGCAACCGTACCGGGTTGGCTCCCGGCAAAAATGTGGTGGAAGTCGAGCACAAACTCATGAAATTCGTCCCCAGGCAGTTTCTCCTGGACTCCCACCATTGGCTCATTCTCCATGGGCGCTACGTCTGCCTGGCGCGCAAGCCTCGCTGCGGCAGTTGCCGGATCGAGGATTTGTGCGAATACAAGCACAAGACGTCCGACGATTGACACACTATTGACTCTACTAATCCGTCGATTGAAAAAATCTTTTTTACCCGCCCGTGGTTTATCGATATAAGGAGCGCCAATGGCAGTCTTAGCCTGGAGTCGAACCCATGAGTGCTGGCAAAGAACAACTGGATGTAGAAGACGAATTCATCGCCGTTGAAACCGACGACGTGGAACCGGTGGTGGTAGAAGTGGCGAAGACCAATCTGAGCAAGCGCCGCACCATCGATAACCTGCTGGAAGAGCGCCGTTTGCAGAAGCAGTTGGCCGATTACGACTTTGATCTCTGACACATAAAAGCCTCCTGATGGAGGCTTTTTAATGCGTAAGCGTGACCGGAGAATCACACTAACCCATTGCGCTGCGCCAGCTCGATCAGATCGACCAACGACCGGGCATTGAGTTTCAACAACAGACGTGTCTTGTAAGTACTGACGGTCTTGTTGCTTAGAAACATTCCATCGGCGATTTCCTTGTTGGTCCTCCCCCGCGCCAACTGTTGCAGGACCATCATTTCTCGCCCTGACAAGCGATCCACCATATCCGATTCGCTGGCGTTACCCAGGCTGGAACGCACCGTATGCAGTGCCTGGTTGGGAAAATAACTGTAACCGGACAGTACCGCCTTTATTGCACTCAGCAATTCTGTCAGATCCTGTTGCTTGCACACATACCCGGCCGCCCCCGTTTGCATGCAACGCATTGAAAAGTGGCCCGGTGACTGAGACGTCAGCACCAACACCTTCATTGATGTAGGAATAGAAGTCAGACGGGCAATCACCTCCAACCCGTCGAGCTTGGGAATACCAATATCCAGGATGACGATATCAGGGGAAAGTTCACGAGCGAATTGCAACGCATCAACGCCATTATCGGTTTCGGCTACAACTTCGTAACCATGCCGCTCCATCAGCAAACGTACAGCAAGACGAATGACGGGGTGATCATCCACGATCAGCACTTTATTCATGGGCAAATCCAACTTCGCTGTTCGAATTTTTAGAGCACGCACAATAGCCTAGTCAATTCAACCTTGGCATGCTGCCCCCCCCTGACCGCTCGCACCGAGAGACGAAACCTACAAGCTATACAGAAAATTCCTACGAATTTCCCCAGAAAATATGTGTCATGAATTTGTTTATCGTGGGAAGCCGACCTTTCCTCATCCTCCGCAAAGGGGTCAATCGTATGCTCCAGCATCCCCATGCCTCGGTCAGGCAGACCAGGAAAACCATTGCGCTCATAATGAGTAACTCATTATTGGCAGATGGCACCGTGCACCCGCTTCTTCCCGGACCAAAATTCATATAAAACAACTACAAGCCCGGTAAAACATTTGAAGCCTGTTGCACCCTGCTTATCACCCTCCACTTTCACACACCCACGACACCAAACTTTCCAATTCAATCAGAGCACGAATATTTTATGAGCCTTCACCATGAGCAAAACTTCCAGCACCATCACCAACCCCATGACCCTCATCGCCATATTTGCAACTTTATCCGAAACTTCGGCGGCGGTTTCGCTGCCCTTCCTGGATGATCAGGATCGCGAATGCTATGTCTGGTTCCTGATCAGTTTCCCCTTTTATCTGTTGCTGCTTTTCTTCATTACGCTCAACTTCAATCATCGTTCGTTGTATTCACCCTCGGATTTTCGCAAGAGCAAACATTTCATAAAAAGCATGAACGGATCGACGCTCCGGCGTAAACGCATATTGCGCCGGACAAATCAGGTCAAGGAAAATCCAGAAGCTTACGAGCGATGCCGATGCAGGCTTCGACCGACCGTTTGCATACTGTGCAGCCGATGCGAAACCGGTCGAACAAAACGTTCACGGCAGGTTCCGGGGCATGCCCATGTCACCGTCTACATCATTTACCACAGCACAGACTCTGCAGCCGCCGGACAGGACGAATGAGCGACAGGGAAAAGGTTCGCCCCCCCAAAAAAACGGCCTGCTCATGGCAGGCCGTTTTTTCAAGCGTAAGGGTCAGAACAGCTTGCGACCCTTGTTCGCCGCGATGCGCATGCGCAGGGCGTTGAGCTTGATAAACCCGGCCGCGTCGGCCTGGTTGTAGGCACCGCCGTCTTCTTCGAAGGTCGCGATGTTGGCATCGAACAGCGAGTCATCGGACTTGCGCCCGGTCACGATCACGTTGCCTTTGTACAGCTTCAGGCGCACGACACCGTTCACGTTGACCTGGGAAGCGTCGATCATCTGTTGCAGCATCAGACGCTCCGGGCTCCACCAGTAACCGGTGTAGATCAGGCTGGCGTACTTGGGCATCAGCTCGTCCTTGAGGTGAGCCACTTCGCGGTCAAGAGTGATGGATTCGATCGCCCGGTGAGCGCGCAGCATGATGGTGCCGCCAGGGGTTTCGTAGCAACCACGGGACTTCATGCCGACGTAGCGGTTTTCGACGATGTCCAGGCGGCCGATGCCATGCTCGCCACCGATGCGGTTCAAGGTCGCCAGCACGGTGGCCGGGCTCATTTCCACGCCGTCCAGGGCGACGATATCGCCGTTGCGATAGGTCAGTTCCAGGTATTGCGGGGTATCGGGGGCCTTCTCCGGGGAGACGGTCCAACGCCACATGTCTTCTTCGTGCTCGGTCCAGGTGTCTTCCAGCACGCCGCCCTCATAAGAGATATGCAGCAGGTTGGCGTCCATCGAGTACGGGGATTTCTTCTTGCCGTGACGCTCGATCGGGATCGCGTGCTTCTCGGCGTAGTCCATCAGTTTTTCACGGGACAGCAAGTCCCATTCACGCCATGGCGCGATGACCTTCACCCCGGGCTTGAGAGCATAGGCGCCCAGCTCGAAACGCACCTGGTCGTTACCCTTGCCGGTGGCACCGTGGGAAATGGCGTCGGCGCCGGTTTCGTTGGCGATTTCGATCAGGCGTTTGGCAATCAACGGACGGGCGATGGAAGTACCCAGCAGGTACTCGCCTTCGTAGACGGTGTTGGCGCGGAACATCGGGAACACGAAGTCGCGGACGAACTCTTCGCGCAGGTCATCGATGTAGATCTCTTTGACGCCCATGGCCTGAGCCTTGGCGCGTGCAGGCTCGACTTCTTCGCCTTGCCCCAGGTCAGCGGTGAAAGTCACCACTTCGCAGTTATAAGTGTCCTGCAGCCACTTGAGGATCACCGAAGTGTCCAGGCCGCCGGAATACGCCAGAACGACCTTGTTTACGTCCGCCATGCCATCACTCCACGGGTTCTACGGAAAGCCGTGAAGTCTAACGTCCAGCGCGGATAATTTACAGAGGCGCGACAGCTTATGACGACGAAGCGACAGATTATGTCGAGAGCGCGACGATTAAAAACCGCTCAGGAGGTACGCGCCGTCGCGGCGGCAGGCGTCGCGGCAGGTGCCTTGGCTGGCGCGGCAGCCGGTGCCGGGACCTTGGCCGGAGCCGCAGGCGGCGCGGCTTGAGGCGCGGGAGCTGGGGGCTGTGCAGCGGGCGCCGGGACTTGCGTCACAGGCACGCGCGACAAGTGCACGACGACACGACGGTTCTTGGCCCGGTTGGCCGCGCTGGTATTGGGCACCAAGGGATAACGTTCGCCATGGAAGCGCACGGTAATCTGCGACTCCTGGAAACCGTTGGCCTTGAAAAACTCTTGCACCGCCAGGGCCCGACGGCGCGACAGCTCACGGTTGGTCAGGCGGTTGCCGCTGTTGTCGGAATGACCGTCCAGCTCCACATGGTTGACGCTCGGGTCGGCCTTGATGAAGTCGAGCATGACTTGCAACTGCGCCTTGGCCCGGGCATCGAGTTCGACTTCTTCGCCCGGGAAGCCGATCTGGGTTTCTTTCACCTGCTCGAAATTCTTTGGCAACAACTTCGCCACGCAACCTTGATAGTCATTGAAGGCCTTGTTGAACCGCACGGGCAGCAGACGGACTTCCGAGACCCGCCCGTCTTCAGTATTGCGCCGCACCACCGGGCTGCGACCTTCCATCAGGCCGCTGATCAACCGGCCCGCCTGGATCTGGGAACTGTTGAACAGCACGTCGCCGCTGCCGATCCTGACCGAGCCCAGGTTGATGTCGCCCCGCCCCGGCTGCCAGGGCGCGGCCGCTGCCAGCAACGTGGCCGACCCGCCACCGAGCATCGGGTTATAGGCCTTGAGGCGGAATGTGGCCTGTTCGCCCGCCCGACGCACGAATTCGCCGCTGCCGAAATCGGTGATCGGCTGACTCAACCGGCATTCGAACTTGTCACCTTCGACCGTCCACTCAATGTTCTCCAGACGGGTCTGGAAAGTGAGCGCCATCGCGGGAAGGCTGGCAAACACACTGAGCAAGGCTAGATAACGCTGGCGCACGGGCGGCTCCACTGGCTTTTGTACAAAGGTCGACACACGCTTGGGGGTATGACGCCGCTCCCGACACTGCCGGATTGGTGGCACACCTGTAGGAGCTATCGGTCGCTTGGGCAAGAACTTGATAGCGGGTGCCTGAATCGGTCTTTTCCGGTAGCATTCCCCAGAGTTTGACCCGCCTGGAAGCCCCCCATGTCCGACCGCCTGACCCTGCTGCGTCCCGACGACTGGCATATTCATCTTCGCGATGGTGCTGTGTTGACCCATACCGTCGCCGATGTCGCGCGTACCTTCGGGCGCGCGATCATCATGCCTAACCTGGTCCCGCCGGTGCGCAATGCCGCCGAGGCCGATGGCTATCGCCAGCGCATCCTCGCCGCGCGCCCGGCCGGCAGCCGCTTCGAGCCGCTGATGGTGCTGTACCTCACCGACCGCACCCAGCCCGAAGAGATCCGCGACGCCAAGGCCAGCGGCTTCGTCCACGCCGCCAAGCTGTACCCCGCCGGCGCGACCACCAACTCCGATTCCGGTGTCACCAGCATCGACAAGATCTTCCCGGCGCTGGAAGCCATGGCCGAAGTCGGGATGCCGTTGTTGATTCACGGTGAGGTGACCCGCGGCGACGTGGATGTCTTCGACCGCGAGAAAATTTTCATCGACGAGCACATGCGCCGCGTCGTGGAGCGCTTCCCGACCCTCAAGGTGGTGTTCGAACACATCACCACCGGCGATGCCGTGCAGTTCGTCAACGAGGCCCCGGCCAACGTCGGCGCGACCATCACCGCGCATCACCTGCTGTACAACCGCAACCACATGCTGGTGGGCGGAATCCGTCCGCACTTCTATTGCCTGCCGATCCTCAAGCGCAACACCCATCAGGAAGCCTTGCTCGACGCCGCCACGAGCGGCAGCGCCAAGTTTTTCCTCGGCACGGACTCGGCGCCCCACGCCCGGCACGCCAAGGAAGCGGCCTGTGGCTGCGCCGGCTGCTACACCGCCTATGCCGCCATCGAGATGTACGCCGAGGCATTCGAGCAGCGCAACGCACTGGACAAGCTCGAAGGCTTCGCCAGCCTGCACGGCCCGCGCTTCTATGGCCTGCCGGTGAACACCGACCGTATTACCCTGGTCCGCGACGAATGGACCGCCCCCGTCAGCCTGCCATTCGGCGAGCAGACCGTCATCCCGCTGCGCGCCGGTGAAAAACTGCGCTGGCGCCTGCTGGAGGAAAACGCGTGAGTGAAGATCATTTCGACGATGAACTGGACGGCAATGGTGGTTCGGGCGGTGCCCGTCACCCGATGGCGGCCCGTTTCCGCGGCTACCTGCCCGTTGTCGTCGATGTAGAGACCGGCGGGTTCAACTCCGCTACCGATGCCCTGCTGGAAATCGCCGCCACTACTATCGGCATGGACGAAAAAGGCTTCGTGTTCCCTGACCACACCTATTTCTTCCGCGTCGAGCCCTTCGAGGGCGCCAACGTCGAAGCGGCGGCCCTGGAGTTCACCGGGATCAAGCTTGACCATCCGCTGCGAATGGCGGTCAGCGAAGAGACAGCCCTGACCGACATCTTCCGGGGCGTGCGCAAGGCGCTGAAGGCCAACGGTTGCAAGCGGGCGATCCTGGTCGGCCACAACAGCAGCTTCGACCTGGGTTTCCTCAACGCTGCCGTCGCGCGCCTGGACATGAAGCGTAACCCGTTTCACCCATTCTCCAGCTTCGACACGGCCACCCTCGCCGGCCTGGCGTACGGCCAGACCGTACTGGCAAAGGCTTGCCAGGCCGCCGACATCGATTTCGATGGTCGCGAGGCGCACTCGGCCCGCTACGACACCGAGAAGACCGCCGAGTTGTTCTGCGGGATCGTCAATCGCTGGAAGGAAATGGGCGGCTGGCAGGATTTCGACGACTGAGGCGTTGCCGGCGCGAGCTTCTGCTCTGTGTGGCGAGGGAGCTTGCTCCCGCTTGAGTGCGCAGCGCTCACAATATCTTGGGGCGGCTACGCCACCCAGCGGGAGCAAGCTCCCTCGCCACAGGTCAGCGCCCGGCTTCAGACCCCATAAAAAAACCGGCCCATCGAGGGCCGGTTTTTTTCATGCCTTGTGCGCTTACAGCTTGTCGCCGTGCTCGCCCAGGTAAGCGGCAACGCCTTCAGGCGATGCGGTCATGCCCTTGTCGCCTTTTTTCCAGTTGGCCGGGCAGACTTCGCCGTGCTCTTCGTGGAATTGCAGCGCGTCGACCAGACGGATCAGTTCTTCCATGTTACGGCCCAGTGGCAGGTCGTTGATGATCTGCGAACGGACCACGCCTTTGTCGTCGATCAGGAACGCGCCACGGAACGCCACGCCGCCTTCGGACTCGACGTCGTAGGCTTTGGCGATCTCGTGCTTCATGTCGGCAGCCATGGTGTATTTCACCTGACCGATACCGCCGTTGTTGATCGGGGTATTGCGCCAGGCGTTGTGGGTGAAGTGCGAGTCGATCGAGACAGCGATCACTTCGACGTTGCGCGCCTTGAAGTCGTCCATGCGGTGATCCAGTGCGATCAGCTCGGACGGGCAGACGAAGGTGAAGTCCAGCGGGTAGAAAAACACCAGGCCGTATTTGCCTTTGATGGCCGAGGACAGGGTGAAGCTGTCGACGATTTCACCGTTGCCGAGGACGGCTGGAACGGTGAAGTCAGGGGCTTGTTTGCCTACGAGTACGCTCATTGGATATCTCCTGGTGTAGTAACGTGAAAACAAGGTCCGGGCCAGCCTGCCATCCTGAGGCGACAGCCCTGTGACACGAACCCGCTTCGCAAGGACCGACCATCATACACCGCGCATTTGGGGTGTCCTCAACGGTTTTTAGGCATTATCGAAAAATCGCCAGAGTGCCAGCCAAAACCGTTCGTCAGGCCGGCGCGGCTCTAGCCCAAGCCTCGCGGAAACCACTTTGACAATCATTCTCGTTAACATTAAGATCCGTCTCACTTGGGCCACAACCAGCGACGGTTCTCACTTATGTATGTTTGCCTCTGCACTGGCGTCACCGACGGACAGATCCGCGAAGCGATCTATGAAGGTTGCTGCAGCTACCGCGAAGTCCGCCAGGCCACCGGCGTAGCCAGCCAATGCGGCAAATGCGCGTGCCTGGCCAAGGAAGTGGTTCGCGAAACCCTCGCCAAGGCACAGACGGCACAGGCAGCGATCCCCTACCCAGTGGAATTTACCGCCGCGTAAAAACAGCTTTTCAAGGAACCGGACTCAATGTCCGGTTTTTTTATGCCCGCAAATCAAATAGTTAGCGGCAAGACGCGGAACACAAGCATTCTTATTCCGATTAATTTTCATTTATTATTCAATAACTTAGGTTTGACACTCGGAAATACGCAGCTCAAACTCTGCCCCATACACAGCTATTACAGGGCAGGCCTCATCATGAAAGGCGACATTACAGTCATCCAGCATCTCAACAAGATCCTTGCCAATGAGCTGGTCGCGATCAATCAATACTTCCTGCATGCGCGCATGTACGAGGATTGGGGCCTGAACAAGCTGGGCAAGCACGAGTACCACGAATCCATCGACGAGATGAAGCACGCGGACAAGCTGATCAAGCGCATCCTGTTTCTCGAAGGCCTGCCGAACGTCCAGGACCTGGGCAAGCTGCACATCGGCGAACATACCCGGGAAATGCTCGAGTGCGACCTGCGTATCGAACGCACCGGCCACGCCGACCTGAAAGCCGCCATCGCCCATTGCGAAAGCGTTGGCGACTTTGGTAGCCGCGAACTGCTGGAAGATATTCTCGAGTCCGAGGAAGAACACATCGACTGGCTGGAAACCCAACTGGGCCTGATCGACAAAGTGGGTCTTGAGAACTACCTGCAATCGCAGATGGGCGAAGAATAACTTTCCCGCCGGCGAGCCAATAAAAAGCCCCGCCCTCTTGACGAGAGGCGGGGCTTTTTTGTGCCTGCTTCAGGCCATACGCAATCCACTGTGGGAGCGAGCTTGCTCGCGATAGCGGTGGGTCAGGTATAAAAATGCTAACTGACCCACCGCTATCGCGAGCAAGCTCGCTCCCACAAGGGGTCCGCGTTCAGCCACAGGGGTCAGTGGTGAACAGCGGCCCTCGGATCAGGCGTCGACCTTCTTCGCTGCGTTCTCGACAGCTTCCTTGATCGTGGTTTGCAGCGAACCGTCAGCTGCCATCTCGGTCATGATGTCGCTACCACCGACCAGCTCACCCGCTACCCACAATTGCGGGAAGGTTGGCCAGTTGGCGTACTTAGGCAGGTTGGCGCGGATTTCCGGGTTCTGCAGGATGTCCACGTAGGCAAACTTCTCACCACACGCCATCACCGCCTGGGCAGCCTTGGCCGAGAAACCGCACTGTGGCGCATTCGGCGAGCCTTTCATGTAGAGCAGGACAGTGTTGTTGGCAATCTGGTCTTTAATGGTTTCGATGATATCCACGGAGCACCTCGGCTTAAACTTCGCGACTCAAATCGTCGACACGGTGGCGCATTGTAACGGAAAGCCGAGCGCCCTGCTCGGTCTCCTCCAGGGACAAATTCACGCAGCCGCCACCTTTACCGGCACACCGTTGAGTGCCGCGTTGCCGGACAGCTCATCGAGCTGACAGTCATCGGTCAAGTCATTAGCGCTGGAGCCCGGCTGCCCACGGGCGATGGTCATCTGCACGCCCGGCCGGGCGTGGCCCCAACCGTGTGGCAGGCTGACCACGCCTTTCATCATGTCCAGGCTGCCTTGCACTTCGACTTCGATGACGCCCACTCGCGAACTGACCTTTACCCGCTGCCCGTCGACGAGCCCCCGAGTGGCGAGATCATCCGGGTGCATCAGCAGTTGATGACGAGGCTTGCCTTTGACCAGCCGATGGAAGTTATGCATCCAGGAGTTGTTGCTGCGCACGTGGCGTCGCCCAATCATCAGCAACTCATCCGGTTGCGGTGCTTGCAACGCGGCAAAGCGAGCAATGTCGGCGAGTATGACCGCCGGCGCGGCCTGTATCCGTTGGTTCTCGGTTCTCAGACGCGCCGCCAGGTTGGGCTTGAGGGGGCCAAGATCGATGCCATGGGGATGGTCGAACAGGGTTGCCAGGGACAACTTGTGTGGTGAAGCATCGCCATACGCCCCATAGCGCAGGCCCAGATCAATCATCTGCGCCGGCGGCAGGGTCGGCTTGAGTTCCTTGCCGGTTCTGGCGGCGAAGGCCTTGGCCAGGCCGACGAAGATTTCCCAGTCGTGCAAGGCCCCCTCGGGCTTGGGCAGGATCGCCCGGTTGAAGCGGGTCACGTTGCGCACCGCAAACAGGTTGAACGTGGTGTCGTAATGGTCGTTTTCCAGCGCCGAGGTGGACGGCAGGATCAGGTCGGCGTAGCGCGTGGTTTCGTTGATATACAGATCGACGCTGACCATGAACTCCAGGCCATCCAGCGCCTGCTCCAGTTGCCGCCCGTTGGGGGTGGACAACACCGGGTTGCCAGCGACGGTGACCAGCGCCCGAATCTGCCCTTCGCCTTCGGTCAGCATTTCCTCGGACAGGGCCGATACCGGCAACTCACCGGCATACTCCGGGCGCCCGGAGACGCGGCTCTGCCAACGGTTGAAATGGCCGCCGGAAGTCGTCGCCACCAGGTCTACCGCCGGTTCGGTGCACAACGCACCGCCGACCCGGTCGAGATTACCGGTGACCAGGTTGATCAGCTGGATCAGCCAGTGGCATAGCGTGCCGAATGCCTGAGTCGAAACGCCCATTCGTCCGTAGCAGACCGCTGACGGCGCAGCGGCGAAGTCCCGCGCCAATTGCCGGATCTGCGCGGCAGGCACCGCGCAGAGCGGGCCCATCGCTTCAGCCGTGAATGTGGCGACGGCCTCGCGCACATCCTCCAGGCCATCCACCGGCAGATGACTGTCACGCACCAGCCCTTCGTCGAACAGCGTGTTGAGCAAGCCAAACAGCAGTGCGGCATCGCCCCCCGGGCGTACGAATACGTGTTGATCGGCGATGGCCGCCGTTTCGCTGCGGCGGGGATCGACCACCACCACTTTGCCGCCACGGGACTGGATCGCCTTGAGGCGTTTCTCCACATCCGGCACGGTCATGATGCTGCCGTTGGAGGCCAGCGGATTGCCGCCCAGGATCAGCATGAAGTCGGTATGGTCGATGTCCGGGATCGGCAACAGCAGGCCGTGGCCGTACATCAGGTGACTGGTCAGGTGATGGGGCAGTTGGTCCACCGAGGTCGCCGAGAAGCGGCTCCGGGTTTTCAACAGGCCGAGGAAATAATTGCTGTGGGTCATCAACCCATAATTGTGAACACTGGGGTTGCCCTGGTAGACCCCCACCGCGTTCTGGCCGTGACGGGCCTGGATGTCCGCCAGCCGTTCGGCGACCAGGGCAAAGGCATCGTCCCAGGCGATGGGCTGCCACTCGTCACCGACGCGCTGCATGGGTTGGCGCAGTCGATCCGGATCGTTCTGAATATCTTGCAGCGCCACCGCCTTGGGGCAGATGTGGCCGCGACTGAAGCTGTCCAGCGCATCGCCTTTGATCGAGGTGATCGTCAGGCCCTGGTCTTCGGTTTCGGTGGTCTCGAGGGTCAAGCCACAGATGGCTTCACACAGATGGCACGCACGGTGATGAAGAGTCTTGGTCATGGCCAGTCTCTGTTTTGTTCTTGGCGGGCGCTTTCGGCCGCGGGAACAAAACTATGGCGGGTGATTCCCGGCTGCGCCAGCGACGTTCGTCCTGTGAATTGCCGGGCATCAGGCCCGCCGATGAGATGGTCTCACGGATGGTCGGGAGGCGGCGCCAGTAGCTGGATTTCCTCTACGGTCTCCACCTGCTCCTGGCCGATGGGTTCGCCTGTCAGCTCACCAATCAGGCGCCAATGCTCGTCGAGCCCGCCACTGATGGTTGCCATGCGGTCGATCATCCGGCGACCGGCGGCCTTGATGACCTCGTCCTCGCTGCGCAGCAGTTCGAACGACAAGGACGTCACCGACGCAGTGAGGTGCGTCAGGGAGCGTGTCGTCAGCCCCAGCAGTTCCATCAATTGTTGCTCTTTCGAATCCATTTCGGCGCTCCTGCGTCTCGGGGTTCATTTATAACTCAGGCCTTTGCATTAGGAAATGTTTCGCGGTCGACAGCACTGAGTGCTGCCACCGATCTCAGGTCATCGACCGCTCGCCGACGCCTCGCGCATCGGCCCTGCTTGATTGCCAAGCGGCGCGGCGCCAGTGTACAAATGATTCGCTGCTGTCCGGAAACCGGCCCCAAACGTCGTCCCAGCCCGGGAATGGCCCCGCTGCAATCCCCAAAAACCGTAGCCCTATTGGTAAGACGCGACATTTAATGTCAATATCGCGCCTTCCCCTATTTTCGTCGCCCCGTGCGGCTTTTGCCGCAGGTCTCGCCCGTTTTTTCCTTGAACAAGGCTTTGAGCATCTGCGGTCCGTTACAAAAAGGTAGTCAATCATGAGCGCAAGGCACTTTCTCTCCCTGATGGATTTCACGCCCGATGAGTTGCTCGCCGTGATCCGTCGAGGCGTGGAGCTCAAAGACCTGCGTAACCGCGGCGTACTGTTCGAGCCCTTGAAAAACCGCGTGCTAGGGATGATCTTCGAGAAGTCATCGACCCGCACTCGCATCTCTTTCGAAGCCGGGATGATCCAGCTGGGCGGCCAGGCGATCTTCCTGTCACCGCGTGACACCCAGCTGGGCCGCGGCGAACCGGTCAGCGACTGCGCGATCGTCATGTCGAGCATGCTCGATGCCGTGATGATCCGTACCTTTGCCCACAGCACCCTGACCGAATTCGCTGCCCACTCCCGCGTGCCAGTGATCAACGGCCTGTCCGATGACCTGCACCCCTGTCAGTTGCTCGCCGACATGCAGACCTACCTCGAACACCGTGGCTCGATCCAGGGCAAGACCGTGGCCTGGATCGGCGACGGCAACAACATGTGCAACAGCTATATAGAAGCGGCGATCCAGTTCGACTTCCAGCTGCGCATCGCCTGCCCGGAAGGTTATGACCCCAACGCCGAGCTGCTCGCCAAGGCTGGAGACCGGGTGAGCATCGTTCGCGACCCGAAACTGGCCGTGGCCGGTGCACACCTGGTGAGCACTGATGTCTGGACCTCCATGGGTCAGGAAGAAGAAACCGCCAAGCGCCTCCAGCTGTTCGCGCCCCTGCAGGTCAACCGGGCCCTGCTCGATCTGGCGGACGCCGACGTGTTGTTCATGCACTGCCTGCCGGCCCACCGGGGCGAGGAAATCAGTGTCGACCTGCTGGACGACCCTCGCTCGGTCGCTTGGGCGCAAGCAGAGAATCGTCTCCATGCTCAGAAGGCCCTGCTGGAGTTTCTGGTCGAACCGGCGTACCACCACGCATGAGCCATTCCCTGCTGCTGAATCTGCATAACCTGGCCTGCGGTTACCAGGACCAACGGGTCGTCCAGAACCTCAACCTGCACCTCAATGCCGGTGATATCGGTTGCCTGCTCGGTTCGTCCGGCTGCGGCAAGACCACGACGCTGCGCGCCATTGCCGGCTTCGAGCCGGTCCACGAGGGTGAAATCCAACTGGCCGGGGAAACCATTTCCCGCGCCGGCTTCACCCTCGCACCGGAAAAGCGCCGCATCGGTATGGTGTTCCAGGACTACGCGCTGTTCCCCCACCTGAGTGTGGCCGAGAACATTGCCTTTGGCATCCGCAAGCACCCGAACCAGGCTCGCGTCGTCGAAGAACTGCTGGAACTGGTCAACCTCAAGAACCTGGGCAAGCGCTTTCCCCATGAGCTGTCCGGCGGCCAGCAACAACGCGTGGCACTGGCCCGCGCGCTGGCACCCGAACCGCAGCTGCTGCTGCTCGACGAGCCCTTCTCCAACCTCGACGGGGAGCTGCGACGCAAGCTCAGCCATGAGGTGCGCGATATCCTCAAGGCCCGCGGCACCAGCGCGATCCTGGTCACCCACGACCAAGAGGAAGCCTTCGCGGTGAGTGATCACGTCGGGGTATTCAAGGAAGGCCGCCTGGAGCAGTGGGATACGCCCTACAACCTGTATCACGAACCGCTGACACCTTTCGTCGCCAGTTTCATCGGCCAGGGCTACTTCATTCGCGGTCGCCTCGACAGTCCTGAATCGGTACAGACCGAACTCGGCGTCCTGCGCGGCAATCGAGCCTATACCTGGCCTGTCGGCTGTGCGGTGGATGTATTGCTGCGACCGGACGACATCGTCTACGCCCCGGACTGCCCGCTCCAAGCGCAAATAGTCGGCAAGACTTTCCTGGGCGCTTCGACCTTGTATCGCCTGCAATTGCCGACCGGCGCACAACTGGAATCGATTTTCCCGAGCCACGCCGACCATCAGGTCGGTGCCAGTGTCGGCATTCGCGTGGCGGCTGAGCATCTGGTGCTATTTCAGGCATCGGGTAGCACGGCGGCGCATCTGCCGGTGGTGGAGAACGGCGTGCGGCGGCACAGCACTGCCTATTGATTCGTCGATTCTCGGATGATTTCGTGGCGAGGGAGCTTGCTCCCGCTCGAGTGCGCAGCGCTCGCATGTTTTTTGGGGCCACTACGCGCCCCAGCGGGAGCAAGCTCCCTCGCCACAGACTCCGTACCAATGATCAGCCCAGTGAAAGGGTTCCACTGGCCACCAACCTCGCATCTCCGCCTATCTTCACCCGCTCCCCTTCCAGCCGACAGAACAACGCCCCGCCCCGGGTCGAGCATTGGTAAGCGGTTAGCCCCAGCTTGCCCAAGCGCCTGGACCAGTATGGGATCAGGCTGCAATGAGTCGAACCGGTCACCGGATCTTCATTGATACCAATCGCCGGGGCGAAATAGCGCGAGACGAAATCATGCCGGCTTCCCGGTGCTGTGACTATTGCGCCCGGCCAGGGCAGCTTCGCCAACGCCGCCATGTCCGGTTTGCAATCGAGCACCGCTTGCTCCGACTCCAGCACCACGAACAGCTCGTTGGAACTCAGCACATCCACCACATCCACCCCAAGGGCACTCTGGACCGCCAGGGATGCCCCTAACTCGACCGGGGTAATGGCCGGGAAATCCAGCCACAGTCGCTCGCCTTCGCGAGTCACGCTCAACGGCCCGGATTTGCAGATGAAGTCCAGTCGCTCAGCCGTTTCGTGGTAGACCTCGAACAGTACATAAGCGCTGGCCAACGTGGCATGCCCGCACAACGGCACTTCCGTGGTGGGCGTGAACCAACGAATATGCCAATACTGGCCTTCGCGTACCACGAACGCGGTTTCAGCCAGATTGTGTTCAGCGGCAATTTTCTGCATCAAATCATCGGCCAACCAGGCATCGAGCCTATAGACCATCGCGGGATTACCGCCGAACGGCCGGTCACTGAACGCATCGACCTGATGAAACGCAAGCTGCATGGCACTTCTCCTTGTCATTAGCGGGCCAGCATGAGGCGCAGGGGGCGGGTAATCCAGTGACAGATCCATAGAATTTTCACCCGACAGCGCTGGATGAGCTCGACACCCTTGTGGCGAGGGAGCTTGCTGCCGCTGGGACGGTCCGACGCTTCGGGCGCAGCAGCCCCAATCAATCAGACCCGCCCGATATCGGCGAATTTCGCCCCGGTGTGCTCCGCCAGCACCGACGGCGCCAGCTCCACCTCCAGCCCACGCCGACCGGCACTGACAAAGATAGTCGGGAGAAGCTGTGCCGAGCTGTCGATAAAAGTGCGCAGGCGCTTTTTCTGCCCCAACGGGCTGATGCCGCCCAGTAGATATCCGGTGGAGCGCTGCGCAGCGGCCGGGTCGGCCATTTCGACTTTCTTCACCCCGGCAGCGTGGGCCAGGCCTTTGAGATCCAGGCTTCCGGCTACGGGCACGACCGCCACCAAAAGCTCGCCTTTCTCGCTGGCTGCCAGCAGGGTCTTGAATACCCGGGCCGGTTCCAATCCAAGCTTTTCCGCCGCCTCCAGCCCATAGGACGCGGCTTTAGGGTCGTGTTCATAACTGTGAATGCGATGTTCGGCGCGCACTTTTTTAAGCAAATCCAATGCGGGTGTCATGACCGCTCCTGGCAGGAAATCCGAAAAGAGTGGCCGGATTCTAAGCCATCAGCCCCCAAAAGGCTCTGGAACGCACCCGCCGACCTGCCCTTCAGAAAAAGCCATTCACGCGACGAATAATTGAAATTTGACCGACGGTTCACTTTCGACCTTTGACTTCAGCGTTTCTTGTCTATATTTTTTCGAAACTGAAAGCAAAAACACAGGTCTCAGCAACAACCCGAGCGCAGGATGGGAACTGCAACGCCGGTGGAAATCGCGCTAACGAGTGCGCCGCAAAAAAACAAAAACCGAGGTATGAATGACTATTGCTTCTCAACAGCCGCCCCTGTCCAGCCAATGCCTGGCCGAATTCCTGGGGACTGCCCTGCTGATTTTCTTCGGTACCGGCTGCGTCGCGGCGCTCAAGGTGGCGGGTGCGAGTTTCGGCTTGTGGGAAATCAGCATCATCTGGGGCGTCGGTGTCAGCATGGCGATCTACCTCAGCGCTGGCGTCTCCGGCGCGCACCTGAACCCTGCCGTCAGCATCGCCCTGTGCCTGTTCACCGACTTCGAAACACGCAAACTGCCCTTCTACATCCTGTGCCAGGTCGCCGGTGCTTTCTGCGGCGCGTTCCTGGTCTATACGTTGTACAGCAACCTATTCTTCGATTTCGAACAGTCCCGTCAGATGATTCGTGGCACTGAAGCCAGCCTCGAACTGGCCTCGGTCTTCTCGACCTACCCGCATGCGGCGTTGTCCACCGGGCAAGCTTTCATGGTGGAGGCCATCATTACCGCGATCCTGATGGGGGTGATCATGTCGCTGACCGATGATAACAATGGCCTGCCCCGCGGCCCGCTGGCACCGCTGCTGATCGGCTTGCTGATTGCGGTGATCGGCAGTTCCATGGGCCCGCTCACCGGCTTCGCGATGAACCCGGCGCGGGACTTCGGACCAAAACTGATGACTTTCTTCGCTGGCTGGGGTGAAATTTCCCTCACTGGTGGACGCGATATCCCGTATTTCCTGGTTCCGATTTTCGCACCGATCATAGGTGCTTGCCTCGGTGCTGCCGCCTATCGTGGGTTGATTGCCCGCCATTTGCCTGGCGCCACAGCGGCTACAAAGGATGCAGAACGAGCCATTGACGGCAAGCCCGGAATGTCCTGAAACAGATCGGCGCAAGCTCCTGCCGTTCGAGCATGCGCTACGGCTTCCTCTCTTATTTACGTCCCAAGGCAATCGACATGACCGACATTCAGAACAAGAACTACATCATTGCCCTCGACCAGGGTACGACCAGCTCGCGGGCGATCATTTTCGATCGTGACGCGAACGTGGTTTGCACCGCCCAGCGCGAATTCGCCCAGCATTACCCTCAGGCCGGCTGGGTCGAGCATGACCCGATGGAAATCTTTGCCACCCAGAGCGCGGTCATGGTCGAAGCCCTGGCCCAGGCTGGCCTGCACCATGACCAGGTCGCCGCCATCGGCATTACCAACCAGCGTGAAACCACCGTGGTCTGGGACAAGACTACCGGCCGGCCGATCTACAACGCCATCGTCTGGCAATGTCGGCGCAGCACCGAAATCTGCCAGCAGCTCAAGCGCGATGGGCACGAACCGTACATCAGCGAAACCACTGGCCTGGTAACCGACCCGTATTTTTCCGGGACCAAACTCAAATGGATCCTGGATAACGTCGAAGGCAGCCGCGAACGGGCGCGCAACGGCGAGTTGCTGTTCGGCACCGTCGACAGCTGGCTGATCTGGAAATTTACCGGCGGCAAGGTCCATGTCACCGACTACACCAACGCCTCTCGCACCATGCTGTTCAACATCCACTCGCTGGAATGGGACGCGAAGATGCTGGACATTCTCGACGTCCCGCGGGAAATGCTGCCGGAAGTGAAGGCATCCTCGGAAATTTATGGCCGCACCAAGAGCGGCATTGCCATCGGCGGTATCGCCGGAGACCAGCAGGCGGCCCTCTTCGGCCAGATGTGTGTAGAACCGGGTCAGGCAAAGAATACCTATGGCACCGGCTGCTTCCTGCTGATGAACACCGGTACCAAGGCCGTCAAGTCCAATCACGGCATGCTCACCACCATCGCCTGCGGTCCTCGCGGCGAAGTGGCCTACGCCCTGGAAGGCGCGGTATTCAACGGCGGTTCCACGGTGCAATGGCTGCGTGATGAGCTGAAAATCATCAATGACGCTTTCGATACCGAATACTTCGCCAACAAGGTCAAGGACACCAACGGCGTGTACTTGGTGCCGGCCTTCACCGGCCTGGGCGCGCCGTACTGGGACCCCTATGCCCGCGGCGCATTGTTCGGCCTGACCCGCGGCGTACGGGTCGATCACATCATTCGCGCGGCACTGGAGTCGATTGCCTACCAGACCCGCGATGTGCTCGATGCCATGCAGCAGGATTCGGGCGAACGCCTCAAGGCCCTGCGCGTCGACGGCGGTGCGGTGGCGAACAACTTCCTGATGCAGTTCCAGGCCGACATTCTCGGCACCCAGGTCGAACGCCCGAAAATGCGCGAGACCACAGCCCTAGGCGCGGCCTATCTGGCTGGCCTGGCGTGCGGCTTCTGGGGCAGCCTGGAAGAACTGCGCGGCAAAGCGGTGATCGAGCGCGAATTCGAACCTCAACTGGACGAGCCGGCGAAGGAAAAACTTTACGCGGGCTGGCAGAAAGCAGTGAGCCGCACCCGCGACTGGGAGCCGCACGAAGACGCTGAATAAGCCAAAGCCGGGTACGATAAAGGTTCTGTAACTGGCCGGGAGTCGATTCCTGCGGCATCATGGGCATATTTCGGCAGCCCGAAGGACGCCCATGAATCTGCCTCCCCGTCAGCAGCAAATCCTCGAACTGGTCCGCGAGCGCGGCTATGTCAGCATCGAGGAAATGGCGCAATTATTCGTTGTAACCCCGCAAACCATCCGCCGTGACATCAATCAATTGGCGGAAGTGAACCTGTTGCGCCGCTACCATGGCGGCGCTGCCTATGATTCGAGCGTCGAAAACACCGCCTACGCCATGCGTGCCGACCAGATGCGCGACGAAAAGCAACGCATCGCCGAAGCCATCGCCGCCCAGATCCCCGACCACGCCTCGCTGTTCATCAACATCGGCACCACCACCGAATCCATTGCCCGGGCGCTGCTCAATCACAACCACCTCAAGATCATCACCAACAACCTGCACGTGGCCTCGATCCTGAGCGCCAAGGACGACTTCGAAGTCCTGATCGCCGGCGGCAACGTACGGCGTGACGGTGGTGTGGTCGGCCAGGCCAGCGTCGACTTCATCAACCAGTTCAAGGTCGACTTCGCCCTGGTGGGCATCAGCGGTATCGATGAGGACGGTAGCCTGCTGGATTTCGACTACCAGGAAGTACGCGTCTCCCAGGCGATCATCGCCAACGCCCGACAAGTGCTGCTGGCGGCGGACTCGAGCAAGTTCGGGCGCAACGCGATGGTCCGCCTCGGCCCCATCAGCCTGATCGACTGCCTGGTGACCGATCAGCAACCGGTACCAGCCCTGGCGCAGTTGTTGAGCCAGCACAAGATTCGGTTGGAAGTGGTCTGACCTTCCTCCTTTAACGCCGTGGCGAGGGAGCTTGCTCCTGCCGGGACGGTCCGACGCCTCGGGCAAAGCCGCCCCAAACCGGCTGGCGTAGTTACCCGGAAAGATCGTATTCACCGATTTACGACGGCTGCGCCGCCGAACGGGAACAAGCTCCCTCGCCACAAGAGCAAGTCGCGCCCACCCCTCGCCCCCTCAGGTTCGGAAATTTTCCTTTCAGCTTCCTTTGATCAGTATTTTCAATCAAAGGCGACTGGCAGCTGCCATCCATATGGGCTAGTATTTTCGCAAATGAACATTAATGTTCGAATTCAAATATGACGAAAAGAGCCCGAGGCCAGCCGATGCCCACTTCTACCTTGCCTACGCCCCCTCTCGCCGAGATCTACGACATCGCCGTCATTGGCGGTGGCATCAATGGTGTGGGGATCGCCGCGGACGCTGCCGGTCGCGGTCTTTCGGTGTTCCTGTGTGAAAAGGACGACCTGGCCAGCCATACCTCCTCGGCCAGCAGCAAGCTGATCCACGGCGGTCTGCGCTACCTTGAACACTATGAATTCCGCCTGGTGCGAGAAGCGTTGGCCGAGCGTGAGGTACTGCTGACCAAGGCTCCCCACATCGTCAAGCAAATGCGTTTCGTGCTGCCCCACCGCCCGCATCTGCGTCCGGCCTGGATGATCCGTGCCGGCCTGTTCCTCTACGATCACCTGGGCAAGCGCGAACAGCTCGCGGGCTCCAAGAGCCTTAAGTTCGATGCCGGCAGTCCATTGAAGAACGAAATCACCAAAGGTTTCGAATATTCCGACTGTTGGGTCGACGATGCCCGGCTGGTGGTGCTCAACGCCATGGCCGCCCGGGAACAGGGCGCCCATATTCACACCCGCACCCGCTGCGTGAACGCCCGCCGCAGCAATGGCCTCTGGCACTTGCACCTGGAGCGTGCCGACGGCAGCCTGTTTTCGATCCGTGCCAAGGCGCTGGTGAACGCGGCCGGCCCATGGGTCGCCAAATTCATTCGTGACGACCTGAAGATGGAGTCGCCCTACGGGATCCGCCTGATTCAGGGCAGCCACGTCATCGTGCCCAAACTCTACGAAGGCGAGCATGCACACATTCTTCAGAACGAAGACCAGCGCATCGTGTTCACCATTCCGTACCTGAACCAGTTCACCCTGATCGGCACGACCGACCGCGAATACACTGGCGACCCGGCCAAAGTCGCAATTACCGAAGGCGAGACCGACTATCTGTTGAAAGTGGTCAACGCCCACTTCAAGAAGCAGATCAGCCGCGAAGACATCCTGCACAGCTATTCCGGCGTGCGGCCGCTGTGCAACGACGAATCCGACAACCCGTCGGCCGTCACTCGTGACTACACCTTGGCGCTGTCTGGCAGTGACAAGGAAGCCCCGCTGCTCTCGGTGTTCGGCGGCAAGCTGACCACCTATCGCAAGCTGGCCGAATCGGCCATGGCGCAATTGGCGCCGTATTTCACCCAGATGCGCCCGAGCTGGACAGCAGTCGCCACACTCCCTGGCGGCGAGAACATGACCACCCCGCAAGCCTTGTGCTCGGCGATCCGCGACAAGTTCGACTGGCTGCCGACCGACATCGCCCGCCGCTGGGCGACCACCTACGGCAGCCGCACCTGGCGCATGCTCGAAGGCGTGCACAACCTCGGCGACCTGGGCGAGCACATCGGCGGGGGCCTCTACACGCGGGAAGTCGATTACCTGTGCAGTGACGAATGGGCGGTCAATGCCCAGGACATCCTGTGGCGCCGCAGTAAGCTGGGGTTGTTCACCACGGCGGCTGAGCAGGAAAAACTGCAGCAGTATCTGGATAAGGTCGAGCATAACCGGCGCAAGATTGAAGCGGCCTGATTGATGCCTGCGATACCAAAGCCCCTGGATCCCACGATTCAGGGGCTTTTTATTATCTGAAATCCACCCCGCCTCCCTGCTCGCGATGACGTCGGGTCAGCCACACTGATGTTGACTGATAGACCGTTATCGCGAGCAGGCTCGCTCTCACAGGTTCCTAACCACCTCCAGATATTCGGTTTTCCGAACACGACCCGACAGTCAGTTCGGCCAACCGGATAAACAACCGGCAAACAAACCTGAAACAAAAGATTAATTACCTTTAAAAACAGATAGTTAACTAGTCATGACTGGCCTGGCACGAGTCATGCTCTACACTCCTCGAGACGAATGCCTGTAGCCAACACAACAGGAGCCGACAGGCACTTCGAAGTACTCAGGGCCGAAGAACCGGCCGGAATAAAAAAAACAATGTCGAGGAAACATCGATGCGTATCGTTCCCCATATCCTGGGCGCAGCCATTGCTGCCGCTCTGATCAGCACCCCGGTTTTCGCAGCCGAACTGACCGGCACGCTGAAAAAGATCAAAGAGTCCGGCGTCATCACGCTCGGCCATCGTGACGCTTCCATTCCGTTTTCCTACATCGCGGACGCTTCCGGTAAACCGGTCGGCTATTCCCACGACATTCAGCTGAAAGTCGTCGAAGCGCTGAAAAAGGACCTGGACCTGCCTAATCTGCAGGTCAAATACAACCTGGTCACTTCGCAGACTCGTATTCCACTGGTGCAGAACGGCACCGTGGACCTGGAATGCGGCTCCACCACCAACAACGTCGAGCGCCAGCAGCAAGTCGACTTTTCCGTGGGTATCTTCGAGATCGGCACCCGTCTGCTGTCCAAGAAAGATTCCAAGTACAAGGATTTCGACGACCTGAAAGGCAAGAACGTCGTGACCACCGCCGGCACCACTTCCGAGCGCCTGCTCAAGGCCATGAACGCCGACAAGCAGATGGGCATGAACGTCATCTCCGCCAAGGACCATGGCGAATCGTTCCAGATGCTAGAGTCGGGTCGGGCCGTCGCGTTCATGATGGACGACGCCTTGCTGGCCGGTGAAGCAGCCAAGGCCAAGAAAGCCGATGACTGGGCTGTTACCGGTACCCCACAGTCCTACGAAATCTACGGCTGCATGATGCGCAAAGGCGACGAGCCGTTCAAAAAGGCCGTGGATGACGCCATCAAGGCCACCTACGCGTCGGGCGAGATCAACAAGATCTACGACAAATGGTTCACCCAGCCGATCCCACCGAAAAACCTGAACCTGAACTTCCCGATGAGCGACGAGCTCAAGGCCCTGATCGCCAATCCGACCGATAAAGCGGCTGACGACAAGAAGTCCTGATTTTTCTGACTAACCTTATCTCCTGAAGGGGCGCGGCCCTTTCAGGGGATGGTCACTCCCAGCTGACAATAAGGAAACACTCGAACCGGTGGCTGTCGAGCCGGACGGGTGTGCCTGGCCTTCAAGGCCGGGCGGGAACGGAGCTTCCCCAGGCGGGCACTTGTACATCGAACGATCTGAGGGGAGACCCTAATGAATTACAACTGGGACTGGGGCGTGTTCTTCAAGTCCACCGGCGTTGGCAGCGAGACCTATCTCGACTGGTACATCGCCGGCCTGGGCTGGACCATCGCCATCGCCGTCGTCGCCTGGATCATCGCCCTGATACTGGGCTCGATCCTGGGTGTGATGCGCACTGTGCCGAACCGACTGGTGTCGGGTATCGCCACCTGCTACGTGGAACTGTTTCGTAACGTACCGCTGCTGGTCCAGCTGTTCATCTGGTACTTCCTGGTGCCCGACCTGCTGCCGGAAAACCTGCAGGAATGGTACAAGCAAGACCTGAACCCGACCACCTCGGCTTACCTTAGCGTCGTGGTGTGCCTGGGCCTGTTCACCGCCGCACGGGTTTGCGAACAGGTGCGCACCGGTATCCAGGCGCTGCCACGCGGCCAGGAATCCGCCGCGCGGGCCATGGGCTTCAAGCTGCCGCAGATCTACTGGAACGTGCTGCTGCCTCAAGCCTACCGCATCATCATTCCGCCGCTCACCTCGGAATTCCTCAACGTCTTCAAGAACTCTTCCGTGGCCTCGCTGATCGGCCTGATGGAATTGCTCGCGCAGACCAAGCAGACCGCCGAGTTCTCCGCCAACCTGTTCGAAGCCTTCACCCTGGCGACGCTGATCTACTTCACCCTGAACATGAGCCTGATGCTGCTCATGCGCATGGTCGAGAAGAAAGTCGCGGTGCCCGGCCTGATCTCCGTGGGGGGTAAATAATGGAATTCGATTTCAGTGGCGTCGTCCCCGCCATTCCCGGTCTGTGGAACGGCATGGTGATGACCCTCAAGCTGATGGCCCTGGGCGTCGTCGGCGGGATCATCCTGGGCACTCTCCTGGCGTTGATGCGCCTGTCCCATAACAAACTGATCTCCAATATCGCCGGCGCCTACGTCAACTACTTCCGTTCGATCCCGCTGCTGCTGGTGATCACCTGGTTCTACCTGGCGGTGCCGTTCGTGCTGCGCTGGATCACCGGCGAGGACACGCCAATCGGAGCATTCGGTTCGTGCGTCGTGGCGTTCATGATGTTCGAGGCCGCGTACTTCTGCGAAATCGTCCGGGCCGGCGTGCAGTCGATCCCCAAGGGCCAGATGGGCGCCGCCCAGGCACTGGGCATGAATTATGGCCAGACCATGCGCCTGATCATCCTGCCCCAGGCGTTCCGCAAGATGACCCCGCTGTTGCTGCAGCAAAGCATCATCCTGTTCCAGGACACCTCGCTGGTCTACACCGTCGGCCTGGTGGACTTCCTCAATGCTTCGCGGGCCAATGGCGACATCATCGGCCGCTCCAATGAGTTCCTGATCGTCGCAGGTCTCGTGTACTTCACAATCAGCTTTGCCGCCTCGCTGCTGGTCAAGCGTCTGCAAAAAAGGTTCGCCGTATGATCTCTATCAAGAACATCAACAAGTGGTATGGGGACTTCCAGGTACTGACCAATTGCAGCACCGAGGTCAGCAAGGGTGAGGTGGTGGTGGTCTGCGGGCCGTCGGGTTCGGGCAAGTCCACGCTGATCAAATGCGTGAACGCCCTGGAGCCGTTCCAGAAAGGCGACATCGTGGTCGACGGCACGTCCATCGCCGACCCGAAGACCAACCTGCCGAAACTGCGTTCGCGGGTGGGCATGGTGTTCCAGCATTTCGAGCTGTTCCCGCACCTGACCATCACTGAGAACCTGACCATCGCGCAGATCAAGGTGCTGGGCCGGAGCAAGGAAGAAGCCACCAAGAAAGGTCTGCAACTGCTGGACCGGGTCGGCCTCTCCGCCCACGCCCACAAGCACCCCGGCCAGCTCTCCGGCGGCCAGCAGCAACGCGTGGCGATTGCCCGTGCCCTCGCGATGGACCCGGTGGTGATGCTGTTCGACGAACCGACCTCGGCCCTTGACCCGGAAATGGTCAACGAAGTGCTCGATGTGATGGTGCAACTGGCCCATGAAGGCATGACCATGATGTGCGTGACCCACGAAATGGGCTTCGCCCGTAAAGTGGCGAACCGGGTGATCTTCATGGACCAGGGCCAGATCATCGAAGACTGCCCGAAAGAGGAGTTTTTCGGCGACATCAGCGCCCGCTCCGAACGTGCGCAGCATTTCCTTGAGAAAATCCTGCAGCACTAAGCGTCGCCTTCTTTTAGACGCGCTTGCTCTTGTGGCGAGGGAGCTTGCTCCCGCTGGGTCGCGCAGCGACCCCAAACCGGTAAATGCATTGCATCTGGCACACCGCACGAACCGTTTTGCGACTGCTTCGCAGCCGAGCGGGAGCAAGCTCCCTCGCCACAGAGCCGCGTTCGAAGGACGACCGCAGCATACTGGTTGACCCAAGGCTTCTGTGATGAAATGCGACCCCACCCTCTATCGCGCCGCGCCGCCATCACTCGCCGTGAAACCCCGCCTGATCCGTCATCTGTTCCTGCCGCCGCTGATCATCGCCTTGACGATCGGCCTGGGTTATCTCGGCTTCTGGATCAGCGAGCACTACGGCGTGCGTGGCCTGGCCGAGAACGGCGAGCGCCAGCTGGAGCTGCATGCACGGGCGGTCGAGAGCGAGATCAGCAAGTACACCTACCTGCCCAGCCTGCTGGAGCTGGAGTCCGGCGTCTCGGCCCTGCTCGACGACCCGACGCCCGAGCATCGCAAGGCGGTCAATGAATACCTCGAAGGCCTGAACCGGCGCAGCCGCAGCCGGGCCATCTATGTGATGG
Source organism: Pseudomonas sp. SMV71 (assembly GCF_052042015.1). Lineage (NCBI taxonomy): Bacteria > Pseudomonadati > Pseudomonadota > Gammaproteobacteria > Pseudomonadales > Pseudomonadaceae > Pseudomonas > Pseudomonas sp. SMV71. The sequence goes on from NZ_JBKGGU010000009.1 coordinate 230,923, forward strand.
ACACCACCGGCCGGGTCATGGCCACCAGCAACTGGCGCGACGTCGACAGTTACCTGGGCGAAGACTTGTCCTTCCGTGCCTATTTCCAGAACGCCGTGCGCGGCGAACCGGGGCGCTTCTATGGCATCGGCAGTACCAACGGCGAGCCCGGCTATTACCTGGCCCATGGCCTGGAACAACAGGGAAAAATCATCGGCGTCGCCGTGGTCAAGGTCCGCCTCGAAGCCATGGAAGAGCGCTGGCAGCGGGCGCGCCTGGAGGCGTTCGTCAGCGATGAGAACGGCATCATCATTCTTTCCAGCGATCCGGCGCGACGGCTCAAATCAGTCCGCCCGCTGAGCGACGACACCAAGGAACGCCTGGCCCGCAGCCTGCAGTATTACTGGTTCCCGCTGAATGAGCTGGTGCCGCTGGCCCGGGAGCGGCTGGCCGAGGGCATGGAGAAGCTGACCTTCCCAGCCAACGCCGAGCTGGTGTCCGATGAGCGCGCCATCAGCTATCTGTCGCAGACCCGGCCCCTGAGCGATACGCCGTGGAACTTTACCCTGCTCACGCCCCTTGAAGACCTGCGCCGCCAGGCAATCAACCAAGGCATCCTGGTGGCCGTGGCTTTCGCCCTGGTGGCGTTCCTGCTGATTGCCTGGAACGAACGGCGCAAGGTCATCGCCACCCGCCTCGCCGCCCGCGAAGCGTTGCAGGAAGCCAACAATCAGCTCGAGCGTCGGATTACCGAACGCACCACCGACCTGCGGGCCAGCAACGAACGGCTCAAGAGTCAGATTCGCGAACGACGCCAGGCCGAGGAAACCCTGCGCCGAGCCCAGGACGAGTTGGTCCAGGCCGGCAAACTGGCGGCCATCGGTCAGATGTCCACCAGCATCGCACACGAACTCAACCAGCCGCTGGCGGCGCTGCGAACCTTGTCCGGCAACACCGTGCGCTTCATGGAGCGCGGCCAGCTGGACATCGCCAGTACCAATCTCAGGACTATCAACGAACTGGTCGACCGCATGGGCCGCATCACCGCCAGTCTGCGCGCCTTTGCCAGGCGCGGGGACGACCAGGGCCGGGCCAGCCTGGGCAAGGCCGTCGAAGCGGCCCTGCAATTGCTCGGCGAGCGTCTTGAAAAGCTCGACATCCAGATCCACAACGGTTTCGACGACGTACAAGTGCAAATCGACCAGACGCGCCTGGAGCAGATCCTGGTGAACCTGATCGGCAACGCCCTGGACGCCATGCAGACCCAACCCGAGCCGCGGCTGTGGCTCGAAGGCCAGGTCGCCGATGGCAAATATCGCCTGCGGGTGCGGGACAATGGCCACGGCATCGATCCGCAAGCACGCAAACATTTGTTCGAACCGTTCTTCACCACCAAACCCGGCGAACAAGGGCTGGGCCTGGGCCTGACGCTTTCTGCGAGCCTCGCGGCGGCGGCCGGCGGTCATCTGGGCGTCGAGTTCCCGGTGGAGCCTGGCACCACCTTCGTCCTGAGTTTACCGTTGGTAAGCCTTTTACCTGCCGAGCAGCCATGAACAACGACCTGAGCGTACTGATCGTCGAAGACGACCCCCATGTCCTGCTGGGCTGTGAGCAGGCTCTGAGTCTGGAGGACATCCCATGCATTGGCGTGAGCAGCGCCGAAGAAGCCTTGGAGCGGGTCGGCGATGATTTTGCCGGCATTGTCATCAGCGACATCCGCCTGCCGGGCATCGACGGCCTGGAGCTACTGACTCGCCTCAAGGCCCGTGATCGCAGCCTGCCCGTGGTGCTGATCACCGGCCACGGCGACATTTCCATGGCCGTCGGCGCCATGCAGAAAGGCGCCTACGACTTCATGGAGAAACCCTTCTCCCCCGAACGCCTGGTGGACGTCGCCCGCCGTGCCTTGGAGCAGCGCGGCCTGGCCCGCGAGGTTTTTTCCTTGCGTCGGCAACTGGCCGAACGCGATTCCCTGGAAGGTCGAATCATTGGTCGCTCACCCGCGATGCAGCACCTGCGAGCGCTGATCGCCAACGTCGCCGACACCTCGGCCAATGTGCTGATCGAAGGTGAAACCGGCACCGGCAAGGAACTGGTCGCCCGCTGCCTGCATGACTTCAGCCGGCGCCACGACAAACAGTTCGTGGCCCTTAACTGCGGCGGCCTGCCGGAGAACCTGTTCGAAAGCGAGATTTTCGGCCACGAAGCCAACGCCTTCACCGGCGCCGGTAAACGCCGGATCGGCAAGATCGAGCACGCCGATGGCGGCACACTGTTTCTCGACGAAGTGGAAAGCATGCCCCTGCCCTTGCAGATCAAGTTGCTGCGGGTGTTGCAGGAACGTACCCTCGAACGCCTGGGCTCGAACCAGAGCGTGGCCGTGGATTGCCGAGTGATTGCCGCGACCAAATCCGACCTGGACGAGATGGGCCGCGCCGGGCAGTTTCGCAGCGACCTGTATTACCGCCTCAACGTGGTGACGCTGGAACTACCACCCCTGCGCGAGCGACGCGAAGACATCCTGCAACTGTTCGAACATTTCCTCCAGCAATCGTCCTTGCGCTTCGACCGTGCGGTGCCGGAGCTGGATAACCAGACGCTGTCCAGCCTGATGAGCCATGACTGGCCGGGCAACGTGCGCGAGCTGCGCAACGTCGCCGAACGCTATGCCCTCGGCTTGCCGGCCTTCAAGAAATCCGGCGCCAGTTCTGGCAGCCAGGCCCTGAGCTTTGCCGAGGCGGTGGAAGCTTTCGAGCGCAATCTGCTGGTGGATGCCCTGCAACGCAGCGGTGGCAACCTGACCCAGGCCAGCCAGGAACTGGGCATGGCCAAGACCACGCTGTTCGACAAAGTCAAAAAGTATGGCCTGAGCCACTGACCGGGACGCAACCTGTGGACTTGATATTCAAGGCGGCGCTCGGCGCCGCCGTAGTGGTCATCCTGGCCATGCTGGCCAAGACCCGCAATTACTACATCGCCGGGCTGGTGCCACTGTTTCCCACCTTCGCCCTGATCGCTCATTACATCGTCGGCAAGGGCCGTTCGGTGGATGACCTGAAGACCACCATCGTCTTCGGCATGTGGTCGATCATCCCGTATTTCGTGTACCTGGCAACGTTGTATGTGATGGTCGACCGGATGAGGCTGGAGGCCTCGCTGGCGGTGGCGGCCGTGGCGTGGTTGATGGCGGCGACGGTGTTGGTGAGTGTCTGGGTGCGGGTTCACGGCTGAGTTTAAAGCCCCCTTGTGGG